>JARGFC010000040.1:0-20978 GCA_038397925.1 Treponemataceae bacterium | reverse complement strand
TATTTTAAAATTTTTTTTTTTCAACGGGTGGCTATTTGTGGTATATGTATTTTTTTATCCTAAAATTAAAAATTATAAAATAAAGCTTACCCCCCCCCCCCCCCCCCCCCCTATTCGATAAAAAATTATCTAATACTAAAGTATCGGGAGTTAGAATATGAAACTACTCGATAAAACTTTAGTTAAATTTCTCCTTGTCGGAATAATAAATACATTGGTCGGTTCTGGCACAATGTTTTTACTTTATAATCTTGCCCATTGTTCGTATTGGGTTTCCTCTGCCTGTAATTATATAGTCGGTGGTATTGTTAGCTTTTTTTTGAATAAGCATTTTACATTTCAAAACACAGAAAAATCATTTCGTCAATTTTTGTTTTTTGCAATAAATATTGCAGTTTGTTATTTTATAGCATATGGACTTGCGAAGTGGGCAGTGTATGCGATTTTTAGCTCATTAGAAAAAAATATAAAAGAAAATATTGCACTTGCAGGTGGAATGGTTTTATATACGGTATTAAATTATTTTGCACAAAGATTTATTGTTTTTAGGGTTAAGGAGTAATTTATGGGAAAAAGTAAACTTTGTCTTGTGGTGCCTTGTTATAATGAAGAGGAAGCTATTCCCATTTTTTATAAGGAAACTTGTCGTGTATTAGATGATATGAACTTATCAGAAAATGAGGCAGAATTTGTTTTTGTTGATGACGGTTCAAAGGACAAAACTATATCTGTTATAAAACAACTTGCCGGCGAGGATACGAGGGTTCACTATATTTCTTTTTCTCGGAACTTTGGAAAAGAAGCGGCAATATATGCCGGCTTAAACAAATCTTCAGCCGAATACACAGCAATTTTGGACGCTGATTTGCAACATCCTCCTAGTCTTTTACCTGATATGTTAAAAGCTCTAGATGAAGAGAAATATGATTGCACAGCAGCTAAAAGAATTACTCGTAAAAAAGAGCCTATGATACGGTCTTTATTTTCAAAGCTTTTTTATAAAATAATGAACAAAATGAGTGAATCCAATACTGTATATGGTGCTGGTGATTTTCGTTTAATGAGTGAAAATTATAAAAACGCTGTGCTTTCTTTACGAGAGAAAAATCGTTTTTCAAAAGGTATTTTTCCTTGGGTGGGCTTTCGTACAAAATATTTTGAGTATGAAAATATAGAGCGAGTCGCAGGAAAAACTAAATGGTCTTTTAGTAATTTGTTCGTTTATGCAATTGACGGCTTAATCGGTTTTTCGACAAAACCTCTAACCTTTGCAGCTATTATGGGAGTTTTGAGTATTTTCGTTGCCTTTTTTTTAGTCGCTTTTATAATTATTCGAAAGTTAGTTTTTGGCGACCCTGTGCAAGGGTGGGCATCAACAGTTTGTCTGATTTGTTTTTTAGGCGGTTTGCAATTATTCAGTATTGGGATTTTAGGATTATATATCGCGAAAATCTACACAGAAGTAAAAGATAGACCTCTTTATATTGTAAAAGAGGAAGGATAGGGAGTTTATTATGAGAATCAAATCAAACAAAAACAAACTTTTAATTTTTGTAGTTTATTTTTTAACAGTGTTTATATTTTTGTGTTTTCTGAATGCAATTTTTCCAACCCAAAGTGATGATATAGGCAGAGAAATTGGTGGAATTAAAGCCGCTAAAACAGCATATGATGGTTGGAATGGTCGCTTTGGAGAGCTTTTGCTTGTGGCATTTGGCTCTTGGTTTTCTACCACACCGTTTTACGCACCGATAAATGCTTTAATTGGTGCAAGCGTTATATTGATGATTTTTGCGCTTATTTTTGCACGACTACCTAAACTAACTTTAAAAGACGCTTCTATTTTTATGATGCTCATTACATTTTTGATGTTAGACCCTGCATTTAGTTTCGGTTCAGTTTTTTATTGGGCAGCGGGTAGCTTTAATTATTTGTGGGCGTGGTTTTTGATTTTGCTCTATCTTTTACCACATAGATTTTATTGGCAAAAAAAGTTTTGCTTCGAAGGCAATGAAGGTTATGATAAAGAAACTAAACTTTCAAATTCATTTTCTGCGAAAAACATAGGAAAACTAATTTTATTTTTACTTGTAGCTTTTTTTGCAGGTTGGAGTACTGAATTTGGAATAGTATTTGTTGTATTACAGATTTGTTTTATTTGTTATTCACACTTTATCCGAAAAGAAAAACTGCCAACTTGGTATTATGTAGGAGTGGTGGCTTTTTTGCTCGGGTGGTTTGTACTTTATATGTCACCAGGTATGCATAAGAGAGCCGCACTACCTGTCTTTGAACAATATTTATCTTTATCTGAAATATTTAAACTACCTCCAAAAGAATTTATAAAACGGATTTTATCTGTGTGTAGATTAAATATATATTCTATTTTGGAAAGTTATGTGCTTATTTTATTCATATTAGTTTTATGTTCTTTTTTTTATAAGATAGACTTTAAACCTATGATTAAAATAATACTTTTCGCCTTGCCTACTATTCTGGTGTTGGGAATAAATAGGGTTAGCATTATAATCTATCCTACCGTTTTCTTTTTTATATATCAATCAGGAAATGAAAACAAAAAAGTAAAAAATATTTTAATTCTTATACTAGCCCTGCTTTTTTCGCAATTTTTGTTTGTAGGTTCGCTTATTCAAATACTTGCGGTTGCAAAACGAGCTCATTTTCAATTTAATATAATTAACTTTGCATTAATTGCTATTTTTATGCATTTGTGTTTTGAATATTTTAGTCAAAAAAAAGTGATTTGCAAAGCAGCTTTTATTTTTTGTGTAGTTTTTTCTTTTGCAACTGCAGGCTTTGTTTCAATTGAATGTTACAATATGAGTAAAAAGTGGGACAAAATGGTTGAAAGCGTTGAAGTCCAAAAAGCACAAGGAATTGAAAATGTTGTTGTCGATAAAAATACTTTTCAGTCTAAATACTGGAGTTACGGCGACTGGGGAAATCCACAAGGCATAGAAAATATTGATCAATGGCCTAATACTTCTTACGCTAATTATTTTGGTGTTAAAACGTATGTGGCAGAATGAGCCTGCGTGTCCACTCCATCCCCGTGCAGAAAAATACCAAATATGATATAATACTTTATCAAAAAAGCTTTTGTTGAATTGACAAAGGCTTTTTTGAAATTTTATATTTAAGGAAAAGCAAGTTTCGCTTTTGCGATTACTTGTCAGGTGTTTTATGTTTGATATCAATCATTCGTTTTTGTTCATTGTTGCAGGAATAATTATTTTTTATGTGTTTTTGCAATCGCTTGTATTTTTGATTTTAGCTTGGCGGCAGGCAAAACGAGCGGGGCTTGATATGGCAAAATTGCGTTCGACTGCTATTTCAACTGCAGTGTTTTCAATAGTGCCTGCTATTTCGATTATCATTGGAATGATTTCCCTGTCAAAGTTTTTAGGGGTTCCGCTACCTTGGGTTCGTCTTTCGGTTATTGGTGCTTTAACATACGAACTCCCCGCCGCAATAACAGCAGCCTCAGTTACCGAAACTCCAATAACGGAAACTATTACAGACCCAAGTGCATATGCCAACATCGCGTGGATAATGACTTGCGGAATTTTATCGGGAACAATAATTATAACATTTTTCTCAAAGCATATGCAAAAAGGACTTGTCAAATTAAAAGGTAAAGACAAAAAATGGGGCAGAATACTGGTTGACTCTTTATTTTTAGGAATGATTTCCGCATTTTTAGGAATGATTTTTTCACGAGTGAGCGAAGGACTCAGTGGTTGGATTCCTGTTTTTGTTATGATTATAAGTTCGCTAATTATGATTGTATGCGGTTTTTTTGTAAAGGTAAAAAAAGTAACTTGGTTAGAAAATTATGCAATGCCCATTAGTATGATTTGTGCAATGATTTTTGCCATTCCACTTACAACTTTAATTCAAGGGCTATAAAGGTATCAAAGATTTAAGGAGACTATTATGGAAAAAGAAAAATATATAAATAAAATGCACACAATAGGAAGATTTTCCACATCTCTAGCAATTTTGTTTTTTTTAAGTTATCCTGCTTTTGTCAGTATTTACTTTGACGCATTACCAAAAAGTGCACACTTTTTCAAAGGCTTTTTTTCGGTTGCTGTTGTTTTTTGGGTTGTGGGATTTATTGAAGCTTTTACCTTTCCACCAATGTTGGGAGTTGGCGGAACATATTTGGGTTTTGTAACAGGCAACCTGACAGCAATGAAAGTGCCTGTGGCATTAAACGCGATGGAAACAATGAAAACCGAGCCGGGAACTTACGAAGCAGAAATCGTTTCAACTGTTGCTATCGCCGTTTCATCGATTACCACAATTATAATTTTATTTTTTGGAATGCTGCTATTGCGTCCCTTGCAACCCCTGCTTCAGTCGCCTGTGTTAAAACCAGCCTTTGACAATATCCTCCCCGCTTTGTTCGGCGGACTTGGAACAGTTTTTGTCGCAAAAAACATAAAAATCGCAATCGCACCGATCTTTTTAATGACACTTTTGTTTATTTTGTTTCCCGCTTTGTCATCAGCGGTTAGCGTAATGGTACCAGTTAGCGTTATTTTTACGATAATCGTTTCTCGAATATTGTACAAAAAAGGCAAAATTTAACTCTTATAAGACTTGAGCGTGGTTTGCGAAAAATAGATGCTCCCGCCACGGATGGCGGGCTAGTAAAATGTGTTTTAGCATTTGTAAGACGAGCCATACCTTTTGAAAATCGTTTATCCGCTCACTCTGGATGGTGAGCGGTCTTAAACTAGCATTAAGTTACAACGCAAATCTGGCAACGAAGGGTTAGGAATTTTTGACACACAAAAATTCCTAACCTTAAGCAAATCAGAGTTACGCTCCTCGCTAAAGTGTAAATCTGACAAAAAGATTTTCAAATTTTGCAAATTTTCTACAATTTATTTTTTAAGTTTTTGTAAAACAAGTAAATAAATTAAGTTTACAAAAAGACATATTAAAATAATCAAAAGAGCGAGAACCGCTCCTTCATTGTATTTTCCACTTTGGATAAGATCAAACATCGTCAGCGTTAAAACTTTTTGGCTTGGATAAATCAAAAAAATAATTGAGCCGAGTGTTGTCATTGTGCTGGTAAAACCATTTATAAAAGAAACTCCAAGTCCGTGCAAGCTCAAAGGAAAAACCGCATCGCTAAATTCGTGTAGCGTGCTACCGCCGAGGTCTCGCACTGAATCAATTACATCACTTGAAATTTCAGACATTGTCGCATTTGCAACATTGTTCGAAAAAGGCATTTGCTTAAAAATCATATTCAGAACAACAATGCTCGCCGTCCCGGTCAAAGCAAATGGCGGATTTCTAAAGGCGAGTAAATAACCAATACCGAAAAAAGTTCCGGGTATTATATACGGAAGTGTAGAGATAAAATCTACTGCCTTGTAAATTTTAATCTTTTTAATTTTATTATAATAACCGACTAAAAACCCCAAAATACTCACTGACAAAGCTGCTATTAAACTATAAACTATACTGCGAAAAATTGTGCCGTCAATATATGGTAGTGCATCGGAAAAGTTTAAAAGCGAAAAGCGTAATTGTCCTTTTTGCATTCTTGTAAATGCAGATAAAATTATTGAAAAATATTGCAAGCTAATCCAGAGCAAAAAAAATATTCCAACTGCGGAAAAGAAATGTACTAAAAAACCTTTTCGTTCAAGCTTCATTTCCGATGAGCTAAGACCTTTTGAAACGCCCGAAAAATTTTTAAAACTTTTTTGGTAAAAAATAAAAATCAAAAATGCTGGCAGTAAAATGATTACATTTAAAATTGCAGCTTCGTTTATATCGCCACGAGCAATTAAGGCAAAATAACTTTCCGTTGCCATCACATCAAAAGCTCCACCAATGATTGCGGGCGTTCCAAAATCGGATAAGCTTCTAAAAAAACTCAAAACTGTCAAGGTACGAATAGCGGGCATAAGATTTGGCAAAATAATGTCTGTAATAATAGTGTTAGTTTTTGCTCCGAGATTTCTGGCACTGTCAATTTGAAAGCTGTCAAAATTGCTTAAAAAACCAATGAGAATTAAAGACGCAAGCGAAAAGCCACCTAAAACTTGCATTAAAACTATTCCAAGCATTCCATACGGATTTATCGAAAGCTTTAAAATATAATAGCTGATAATTCCGCGTCGTCCAAACAAATTTATATAGCCCAATGAAGTGACAAAGGGCGGGCTAATCATTGTAGTTGCTAAAATAATAAAAATAAGTTTTTGTGTTTTTCTGCCTGAGACAAAATAAAAAAGAGCTACAGAAATAGATGCAAGCGAAGTGAGAACCGCAGTTAAAATTCCTGTTATAAGCGAGTTTTTTACTAAATAGCTTTTGTTTTTCAAAATTGTAAAAATGCCTTCAACATTAAAATTTGCATCTTTAAAAAAAGCTTCTTTCAAAACACAAACAAAAGGCAAAAATATAAAAACAACAATTGCAAAAAAAACAAAAAGCAAAATTAAAAAATCTATAATCTTATAAACGCTGTTTTTTTTATTTTGAGATTCTACACTGTAAAAAATTTTTTGCATTATAAAACTTAGGCTTTCCATAAAAATAAATCGCCCAAAGCTTTTAAAAACTTTAGGCGAGTAAAAAATTAAAAGCTAAATGACTTCTAAAAATATGAACTTTTAGAAACCACTATTTACTTTTTATTTTGCTTTTAAAGTTTCAAACTTTTTAAGAATTTCATCTCGTCTAGAACCAAAGGTGCTTAAATCTTCTTTAACAAGTTTGTCAGCAGGTAAGCCCAAAGATAAACCTTTTACTCCCGGCTTTATAATCTGCGCGGAATCTTTTCCGTCCAATCTCGCAATTATTTCTTGCCCTTCTTTTGTAAGCATAAAATCTATAAAGGCTTTTGCCAGTTTAGGATTTGCAGGATTCTTAAAAATAGCTGTACCTTCGGGTACCCAAGGAACACCATCGGAAGGATACACAACGATCAAGTCGTTATCTTCTGCAACTTTAAACGCTTTAGCATCAGCTGGTATAATCCCAACAGCAAACTCTCCCTGTGCTGTTTTTTCTTGCGGATCTTTTCCACGCTTGCCATAAAACGGAATATTTGCAGTAAGCTTTTTCAAATAAGCCCAACCTTTTTCCTCACCAAATAAATCAAGCAAGCCTTTAACCGCTGCATAATTTGTTCCCGAAATCGCTGGATCGCTCATAATAACTTCACCCTTGTATTTTGGGTCAGCAAGTTCTTCCCAAGTCTTTGGCATCGGTAAGTTCTTTTCAGCCAAGCGACTCTTGTTACCGATAAAACCTACAACAGTAATTCCCTTTGCAATCCAAGCTCCGTCTGGATCTTTATATTGTGGCGGAATGTCCTTCGCATTTGGTGAAATATAGTGTTCTAGTAAACCATCAGTTTTAGCAGCCATAAAAGCATCCAAGCCACCACCAAACCAAACATCAGCCATTGACTTACCTTCAGCTTTCACACGAGCTAAAACTTCACCACTTGACATTGACAAAAACTCAACCTTTGCCCCTGTTTTTTTACTAAAAGCATCGAATAAATCTTTGTAAGTGCTAGTAGCTACAACATTCAAAGTTTGCCCGGAAAACTCGCCACTGGCAGAACCGCCGTCGGCTTTCCCCATTGCAAACAAACAAAACGATGCGAATATAAAACTCGCAACCAAAATAAACTTTCTTTTCATTTGTTCCTCCAAAAGTAAAAGAATATATAAAATTTTATCAAATAATCAAATAAATTACAAGTCAATATAAGAGCATTTTTTATTTTTTTATACTTTTATCAAGGTGCGAGGTGTAAATTTTTACGCTTCGTTTGTTTGTGATAAATGACTCGTTCTTTCAGTTTCGCCGCCTTTTTCATAAAAATTTTTAAACAAAGAATTTTCATTTTCAAGCAAGGTTGTAAAGCTCCCGCGTTCTGCAATTTTGCCGTCTTGCATATAAATAATTTCATCGCATTTTTTTAAAGTTTCAGGGTTAAGGCGATGTGTTATAAAAATAACGAGTTTATCATTTTGTGCCATAACAATATCTTCAATGAGTTTTATGCTATAATTATCCAAACCAGAATTAAATTCATCAAGCAAAAAACAAGAAGCATTTTTACACAAGGCTCGTGCCATAGCGATTTTTTGTTTTTCACCACCCGAAACAGTCATATCAATTTTATTACCGTCCGCTTTTCTTTTTTCGGCTAACTCTGAAAGAGCAACTTTTTCTATTATGTTTTTATAGTTGTGATTTTTTTGATTGAGAATTATATTTTTTTCAAGCGTTTCATTAAGAATAGTTATGTTTTGTGGTATATAACATATATTGTCAAAAATTTCTTGAGTGGTTAAAATTTTTTCATTGTACTTAATATGTGAATTTGAATCCAAAATACCGGCGATGAGTTTTAACATAGTGCTTTTGCCACACCCTGCTGGACCGACAACTGCATATTTTTTGCCCGTTTCAAAATTGAAATTAATGTTTTTTATAATTTGTTTTTCTTTTATTGAAAAAACCAAGTCCGACAAAGAAATTCGTTCAATGTTTATTTTATTTTCAGGCTCTGACAAGGACAAGTTATTTTCAAACTCATCAATCTTAAACTTATCTTTAATTTTATTATTTAATTCTTTTCCTGCTTTGTAATTTGTGTACAAGCGTCCGAGTTCACCTATCGGAGATGTAATCGCACCGATTAAGTTGCCAGAAGCAATAACTGCTCCAATAGGAACTATTTTAAGAATTGCTAAAATAGCAGCAGTCCCCATAACAACAATCGTCGCAACGAGTCCTACGCTCATCATCGTTACTTCCGTTTTTGTAACTGCCTGTTTTTGTTTTCGGTGTGAGGAAAGAGCCTTATCAGTGCTTTGAAAAATTAGCTCTCGCGACCAATTCAATAAGCGTTCCATTCGTAAAAGTAAATTTGCCTCCAAGTGCGATTTAATATCTTGCGAATATACTTCGTTATCCTTTGATAAAGTTTCAGTGGCTTTTACCATTGCCTTGCTTCTCGATTTCATAAAGGCTGCCGATATGCAGCCGAATACAAAAATTAAAACAAACAATAATGGGTGGATAGTAATAGCGACAATCGTACCACATATAAAATGAAATATTTGTTGCAACACACTTAAACAGGAAGTAACATAAAGCATCTCAACTTGCATCGCATCATTTGTTAAAGCATTTATGTATTCACCAGAATTGATATGTTCTACATTTTTCTTAAGGAGGGCTGTCGAATAAACAGTGTTCTTATATCTAAGCATATACTGATAAACGATCTTATGGAAGTAATTTTTAACTGCATAAGTAATTAAAATCCAAAAAAGCACATAAGCAAAACAGACGATTAAAAACTTAAGAACCGTTTCAAGTGTGCCACTATTCGCAATATCAGCCAAGTGAGCAAGAATGAGCGAAAAAGAAGCATTGAATGCTGCTTGAGTTAGCGTGAGTAAATAAACTAAAATCGCTTCTCGCCAGTTTTTAAATACCTTCATCTTTTACCTCCAAGACCTACACAATTTATATTTCGTAAAGATTTATTTTCAGTGTTCAAAGATTTTTCTGTTTTTTTAAGTTCCTCATCATACATAGGATATTGTCCTTTTCTTAAAATATCCGTATGTGAATAAATGTCAGTTTTTTCAAAAATACTGTCAGTTACCATATTACAAGGACGAACCATACCATTTGTCCCTACTATAAAACTGAATTTTCCAGCAGCACAGTTAAACTTTATCGCACCGTTATTATTAAAAGTTGGTGTTTCAAAAGTATGGTAATTTATACCATATTTTTCAGTTGCTTTTTTTAACTGTAAACCTATATTTTTTACTGACGCATTATCAAGTGTATGTCTACTATCATTATGCAAATCACTAACTAAAGAAAACCTAACTTTTGACATACCAAAGCTTGTGATAAATTTTAAATATTTTTCTAAGTACGGATAATTATCTTTTGTAACCATTACAGAAATTATAACATCAATATTATTTTTTTTCAAGTGCAAAAGTCCTGCCTCTAATTGTTGATAAGCAGAACTATTGCTGGTAAAATTTGTGTAAGTATTATTATCATATCCATATAGGGACAACTGAATTAAACTAAATTTTTTAAGAATTTCAGCATCTATTTTACTAAGTTGTGTACCATTTGTAATAAGCGTAGTTTTAAATTTTGAGGTAACTTTTAAAGCAATTTCAGAAAATTTTTTATGTAAGGTTGGTTCACCACCACTAAGTTGTAGACTATTTGTCATACCAGCATAATTATCCACAAAGAAATCAACAACATCAAGCGACATACTTGAATCGTTCTTCATACTATTCATATAACAAAAATCACAAGCGAGGTTGCAATAATTGCATAGCTCAAGAGAAACAAAATAAGGAAAGCAGGAGCCTTTTTTCCCAGACACACAAAAAGCACGAGGATGTTTACCATCACTTTTCTCTAAAATACCCTTCTGATAATAAAGAGTAAACGTTTGTATAATAGAACGTTCAAACACATCTCTTGGAACATTATTCCCAAACTCTTCATATGCAACATTAATAATATCAAGAAAAGTCTTGCTACCTGTACACAATGAAAGTAGAAAAAAATGGGCTTCATTTACTTCTACAAACGAGTTAAATTTGCGAAAAAGATAGCAAGACTCACCAAAAAGATGTAGACCATACGATCTCTTTAGTATTGGCTTATTATTAAGCATTTAATTACCTAAAATATGCTCTTCAGGCTCTCCAAGTCCATGATGCACCCAACTACAATGACCATTACAAGCCTGCAACTCCAATACATCGAAGTCCTCTTCCAACAATGTTAGAAAATCCATAATATCCTCCTATAAGATAAATTTAACTTTATAAAAGTCTAACATATTTACAAGCTATTGTCAACACTGATTTCGATAAAAAATGCTTTTTTGTAAAATACTCATAAAGTCTATTTATTCTCCAGCTGTTTTAAGCCTTTGGCTTTATTATATCAAAGTCACAAAATGGAACTAAAACTTCAGGTATTTTTACACTACCGTCTTTTTGCTGGTAGTTTTCTAAAATTGATATTAAAGCACGAGACATTGCAATTGCTGTGCCATTTAACATATAAGCATATTGGTTTTTGCCATTTTCGTCTTTGTATTTTACATTTAAGCGACGAGCTTGGTAATCTGTGCAATTGGAAGTAGAAGTTATTTCGCCCCACTCGCCCCCATTACGCCCGGGCATCCACGCCTCTAAATCCCACTTACGATATGCAGGAGCTCCTAAATCCCCCGTGCAGGTTTCTATTACACGATAAGGAATTCCAAGCCCCGTAAAAATTTCTTCTTCAATGTCTCTAAGTTTTTCGTGAAGAGCTTCGGCATCCTCAGGAGTGCAGTAAACAAACATCTCCATCTTTGTAAACTGGTGTACTCGATACAAGCCCTTGGAAAACTGCCCCGCTGCCCCCGCCTCTCTTCTAAAGCAATGAGAAAGTCCGCAATATAAAAGAGGTAAATCCTCTTTCCGCAAAATCTCTCCGCTGTGATAACCTCCAAGCGTAATTTCAGCAGTTCCTACCAAGCAAAGATTTTCATCAGCAAGATTATAAAGATTTGACTCAGGTCCACGAGGGTTAAAACCAATTCCCAAAAGAATTTCTTCTTTTGCAAGGTCGGGCGTAATAAAGGGCTTAAACCCGTGTTTTCGCAAAATATTCAGCCCGTACAAAGAAAGAGCTTGCTCTAAAAAAACCGCCTCATTTTTCAAAAAATAAAACTTAACGCCCGTTACCTTTGCCCCTGCCTCAAAATCAATTAAGTCCAAATTAGCACCCAGCTCCAAATGATCTTTCGGCTCAAAATCAAACTCAGGAATTTTCCCCACCCGCTTAATTTCTAGGTTATCCGTATCTTCCTTACCTATGGGAGCGGCAGGATGTGCCATATTCGGAATTTTCATCGCCGCCTCATTCAAAGCCCGTTCCGCATTATTGAGACGCTCCTCCACATCAGCGATTTCTGCTTTTAAGTTTTTCCCCACCTCAATAAGCCTCGCCCGAGTATCCGCATCCAACTTCCCCTTCATCGACTTGGCATTTTCGTTTCGCTTTTGTTGCAAAGCCTGCAATTCAGTAGTCAAACTCGTTCGCTCATCAAAAAGCCTCACAACCTCGTCCGCATCCGCAGTCATATTTCTGTTTTTAATATTTTGTTTTACAGCATCCAAATTTTCTTTTATAAATCTAAAATCCAACATACAATAAATTTTAGCGGATTTTATTATTTAAATCAAGTGCAAAAAGTCTCCTCACTTCAGTCATAGACATTAAATTATTAAACAAAGTAAAATTAAGTTTTTTAGAAAAGTTTTAAACTATTTGGGCGTTCCCCTCACTATCGTTCGGGTCTGGCTGTGCAGGGCTGTCGGTACAAAGGCACGGAATTTGCCGTGCCTTTGTGTACTGCAAAATCGTTTTTGAAAAAACACTTTTGCACCCTTTCCATCCCTAACGCTCACATTGAAAAAACATCCGTGTTTTTTCAATGTGGACGAGTTTTGCAACTTGGCAAAATTGGTGTTGCAAAACATCGCCGTTGTTTTGTACTAGCTCGCCGTCCGTGGCGAGAGAAAAAAAACATCCTTGTCAGGAAAAGCCCAGCGAGGAGCGTAGCTCTGGCTCGCTTAGGCGGGATTTTTTTTCTCCAAAAAATTCCCGCCCAACTTTGCCACTCTTTGCGTTTTAGCACATCGCTAGTTCAAGACCCTGAGTTATCCAAGACGAAGGGATAAGCGTTTTTTGAAAGGCACGGACAAGTCTTATTTTTGTTAATAATTTTTGAGCATAAACAAGTTTTTCTACTTTATTTTTTTTGTGATATTTAGTATTATATATTATAGAGTAAAAACTTATTTTAATAAATAAATTTTGGAGGATTTATGAAAGATTTGTCGTATAAACAAAAGTCAGCTTGGGAAGTTTTACCGAAGTCGGAAGAAGAGGCTGTTGAAAAACTTTCCGAAAGGTATATTGATTTTTTAAATGTTGGAAAAACTGAGCGGGAATGCACGGCAGAAATTATAAGAATTGCTGAGAAAAATGGTTTTATTCCAATTGAGAAACTTGTTAAAAAAGGTTCTGCACCAAAGGGAACAAAGGTTTATCTTAACAACAAAAACAAGTCGGTTGTTATGGCGGTTTTGGGAAATGATATCAAAGACGGTATGAATATTATTGGTTCACATCTTGATAGTCCAAGACTTGATTTAAAGCAAGTTCCGCTTTTTGAAGAAAATAATTTAGCCTTTTTAAAAACACATTATTACGGTGGTGTAAAAAAATATCAATGGGCTACAATTCCTTTAGCAATTCACGGTGTTATTTACACAAAGGAAGGAAAAAAGCTGGAAATAACTATTGGCGAAGATAGTGATGACCCTGTGCTTTTTATTAATGACCTTTTGATTCACCTATCCCGTGAACAAATGGATAAAAAACTTCGAGAAGCTATCACTGGCGAACAGCTAAATGTTTTAATAGGTAACCGAAAATTAAATTTAGGTGATAAGGCAGATGACGAAAAAGCGGGAAAAGACAATACTGTAAAAAATTTTATACTTAAAATATTAAACGATAAATACGGAATTGTTGAAGAAGATTTTAGAGTTGCCGAGTTGCAAATCGTTCCTGCTGGCAAGGCTCGAAGTGCAGGCTTGGATAATTCAATGATTGTCGGATACGGGCAAGATGACCGTTCTTGTGCTTATCCTTCCCTTGAAGCAATTCTAAAAATAGAAAACCCGGAAATCACAACCGTAGCTCTTTTTGCTGACAAAGAAGAAATCGGTTCTGTTGGAAATACTGGTATGCACGGAATGTTTTTTGAAAACTTTGTTGCTGAAATAATTGCGTTGGATTCAAAAAATCCGAGCTTGGATTTAAGACGTGCTTTTGCAAAGTCTCATATGCTTTCGGCAGACGTTTCAGCTGGCTTTGATCCTGCATTTGCTTCAGTTTTTGAAAAGCAAAATTCAGCCTTTATCGGTAACGGTATTTGCATAAACAAGTACACTGGCTCGGGTGGCAAGTTTGGTTCTAACGATGCAAACGCAGAATTCTTACAGAAAGTGCGAGCTTGTTTTGACTCAAACGAAGTTGCTTGGCAGACCGCTGAGCTTGGAATGATTGACGCAGGTGGTGGTGGAACAATTGCGTACATTATCGCAGAGCACGGCACAGAAGTATTGGACTGTGGTGTACCTGTTTTGTCAATGCATGCTCCTTTTGAACTACTAAGCAAGGTTGATCTTTATATGGCATATAAAGCATACTTAGCATTCTTTAAAAACATGAAATAAAATTTATTCGTTTTATTGAAAAGCCTCTAAAATTAAAACTTTAGAGGCTTTTTTTAATATCACCAGCTGAAAAAACAAGGCATTTTAAGCTAGTAACCACAATACTCGCTAGAGTACTCCTATTTTCTAAAACCTTCAAAAGCAGAAATCTTGCTATCAACTCCGAAAGTTAAAATGTCTTCAATGCCATCAGCGTTGGTGTCTACAAAAACAGGATTGCTCATACCAGAAATTGGGAAACCGTCAAGCTGATTAAGGTCTGAAGAATAAGCATAAACTGCATTACCACCGCCTGAAATAAAAACATCATCGATTTTATCACCTGTAATATCGTAAAGGGTAATTTGCATATTGTCATCAATGTTTGGAACTTTTACAGAAAATTTTTGTGATCCGTCTATATTGAGCATTCGTAAATTGCCTTCAATGTCTAAAACAAAAATTGCCTTTGAAGTTTTCGAGTAGACAGGTTGTACACGAATAGAAGTTCCAAGATCCTTTTCGTATAATTGACTTGTCTCGCCATTTTTTGAAAATTCGTGGAGCGTAAAAATTCCTGCCTCAGTAAAGCAAGCAATGTAATTATCAAAGACAAGAGGTTTGACTGTAGCAATTCCCTCTAGCTCAATAGCACTTGCAAAGCTTTCTCCACTGCTATTGAAAATATGTACTTGACTGTCGAAGCTTCGAGGCAGAGCTACGATTGTGTCTCTTCCGTAAATAACAGGCGATTTGGTCATCTTGCCTGTAAGCTCATCACTTAAAAAAACTTCGCCGTCTTCTTTTACAATTACAAGGTTCGGTTTATCTTGTGTGGAAAAAATAGCAATATCGTTTAAGATAACCAGCTCGCCAATACTTTTGTACGATGTTAAAACGGGCGAAATAATTGATGTAAGATTTTCGTCCATTTTGTAAACAGTGCCATTTTTTGATAAAGCCCAAACTGCTGTTAATTTATTATTATTTAATTCTAGTGTTAGCAAAGTATTTGAGTCGGTTCTAAACTCTTGCAATTTGTCAAGAGTTAAATTGTAGGAAAAGATTTTTTCTCCTGTTGACCAAAAAAGATAAGGCACACCACTTTTTGTAATAGCTGAATGAAGTTTGCCATAAAGCTGTCCTGAAACTTGTTTTGGAAAGTTAGAAACTCGTTTTAAAGCTTGTCGAGTTTTTTGGACTGCGTATAAATCAAAGCGTGCTTTTTGTTCGTCCATAAGTTTAAAGGACAAAATGCCCGTTCCATAATGCGACAATAAATCCGATAAGGTTTTATTGTTTTGTAAAAAAAATGGTACAGACCTATCAAGGTCGTAATAAAGCAAAAATGAGCTTTCTGAGGAAAGGTTTTTTAACATTTTTTTTATCTTTTCGTTTTTTGTAATTACTTTGTTGTCAGAGTACAGTGCCTTGTAGCGTGCAATACCTTCGGCATTATCTGAAAAGAAAACAAAATCTCCATCGATAAAATAAAAGGGACGAGGTAAATCCACACCAAATACTTTTAGTAAAAAACTAATAGCGGGTGGAAAAACAATTCTAGAAACTCGGATATCGTCAACAACAGTTGTGGAACTTTGGTCAATTAACATTGATTTAAAAAGCTTCTCAAAAAAAACGTTGCACTTTTGTTTATCTTTTATTGAAGCAAAAATAACAGGAGACGAAACAGAATCAAGAGCAAAGACTCCTACTTCCTCGCCTATCCACGAAAGCAATAATTCGTCAAGATTTGCACGCAAAAGACTTTTACTTAGTTTATCTGCATTTGCGTATGCTTTTTTTATTTCCCTTGTTAAAAAAGGTTCTAGGTTTTTTAACAATTCATCGGGAGATGAAAAATTTAGCAAGGTAAAATATTGTATTGTCTCAGGTATTCGATTTAAAACCTTTGGTACAGAAGCTCTGTTTGAAAGAATGTTTTTTATTTTTTCATTGTCACTATGAAGTTTTAAATCGCCACCAATTTTTATTGAATCATTTTTTAATTCAAAGTTAATATTACTTCGTTCGGTAAAATCAATTTCGTTCATTATGCTTTCTAAAATTTTATTTGAAGCAGAAATTGTGGGTTTTGTAAAATTTAAGTCGGCTAAAATATTTATTGTCCCTGCTTTCGATTTTTTCAAATCCTCGACTAAAAGTTTTCTGAACTTGTAATCGTTTTCGTTAAGCACTTCTGTAAAATCGCTTGGGATATCAGCTTTTGTCATAGAAAGTTTTGCGATAATTAAATTTTTATAAATGCGAATTAAAACATAATTACCTTCATCCAGCTTGTATGTAAAATACTGTCCTCTTGCATCCTTGTGTTTCTCAAGTCCATCTACACCAAGATCAATAAATAAATATGGTTTGACTTTTAAAACAAGAGGAAGCAAGCGGGAAAGGCTTGAGCGAAAACCAATGTCAGCAAAAATATAAACATCACTTATGTTTTGCTCATTTGAATATACTGCAATATCTGCACGAACATTTGCCAAAAAAGAAAACAGTCCACCTGAAATAAAATCGTTTGAACGCAATGTTTTTATTAAAGCGTAAACGTCTTTTAAATTGGGAGAGGCAAAAACTTGGTCTAATGCTTGAAGTTCCAAAGTTTCTTTTAAAAGTTTTGAAACCGATGGGACGGATGCATAAAACGAAAAATCTTCTTTTACGTGTTTTTCGATTTTTGTTTTTGCAATTACACAGTACAAAACCCAAATAAATACAATCGCTAAAAAGCCGATAAGGATTCCAAAAAGGACTTTTAAAAAACTAACAAAGGGATTCTTTTTTTTGTTTGACTTTTTTTCTTTGTCGGACTTTGTCGAAAATTGTTTGTTTTTTGATTTTTTTTCTTTACTATGACTTTCGACTTCTTCACTAGCTACGCTATTATTTATAGTTCCCATATCTTCAACATTCTCAGCAATTTTATCAGTCGTAAGCTTTTCAGTATTTTCATCCATTTGATTTTCTAAATTCTCCATTTGTAATCTCCCATAAATTTTATACTAATAATTATACTAAAAAGAAAAATATTTTCAATTGTCTTTTTCAAAGTAGTATTTGTGGGCATTAAATCCAACCAAAGTAAAATTGAGTATGAGTATAAATCGATGTTCTTTGCAAATACTCGGTTCAGTAACTACTTTTTAGGTAATACTATAACTCTTCAATTTCGCTTTTGAAAGAATTGTATTGCTTTTTAAGGTGGACAAAAAGAAATCCAAGTCCTTGTTGCCCAACAGCGAACTAATCTCGCTGACGTGAACAACAAGGAAGCCAGAAGTGCATCTGACTCATACTACTCGGATGTTATAGAAAGTATACTACAAACATTTAAAAATGTCAATGACATTTATACAAAACCTTCTGTATTATTAAATTAAAGAAAACTTTTTTATTTGTACTTGGCAAAACTACAATTAGATGAGTTTTATAAAACATTAAAACTAATAATCGACTCGCCTATTTTTGTGTATGCAGATTAAAGCTGGCATTCTGCTTTTTTGTTAAATGGATTTTATAGCGAGTTTCATTGCTATTCTGCAGTTCGCTTAAGGTTAGGAATTTTTGTGCATCAAAAATTCCTAACCCGACTTTGCCACTTTAGCGTTGAAACTCATTCGTTAGTTTACAGACCGCTCACCCATCCGAAGTGAGCGGATAAGCGATTTTCGCAAGTAAGGACAAGTCTTATAAATGTTAAAACTACAAACTAAAATTCGTTTCGGTTGTGCATACTTGCGTAAATTCCGTTTAAGCTCAAAAGTTCTTCGTGGGTTCCTTTTTCTTGGAGACCTTCGTCGGTGATTACAAAAATTGTGTCGGCGTTACGAATTGTGGAAAGCCGATGTGCAATTACAATTACAGTGCGATTAACCGAAAGTGCTTCCAAGGCTTTTTGAATTTGGATTTCGTTTTCTGTATCCAAACTCGAAGTTGCTTCGTCCAAAATTAAAATCGGAGGATTTTTCAAAAAAACACGGGCAATTGCAATTCGTTGTTTTTGCCCGCCTGAAAGTTTTACGCCACGATCGCCGACACTAGTATCGTAGCCATCTGGTAAACTTTCGATAAACTCGTGTATGTGAGCATTTTTCGCAGCTGCAATTATTTCTTGCATTGTGGCATCAGGCTTGCCGTATAAAATATTTTCTGCAATTGTTGAACCAAATAAATAAACATCTTGTTGCACAATGCCAATATTTTCCCGCAGGCTTTTTAAACTTATGTCTTTTATGTTTACACCGTCAATGCTAATCGCTCCTTTGCTCACTTCGTAAAAACGAGGTATCAGCGAACAGATTGTAGTTTTACCACTGCCTGAAGGACCAACTAGTGCGGAAGTTTTTCCCGCTTCAAATTTTATAGACAAGTCTTTTAGAATTGTGTCGGAGCTTAAATATTTAAAGCTTACATTTTCAAAACTTATGCTTTCATTAATCGAAGTAAATTTTTTTGCATTTGGGATATCAATTATTTCGGGTGCAACATTCATAATTTCATAAAAGCGTCTAAAACCTGAAATTCCGTTTTGCAACATTTCAGTAAATTGAATCAAAATATTTATTGGTTCAATGTACACATTTATATATAAAACATAAATTGTTAAATCTGTAATTGAGAGTTTTCCCTTAGAAACAAAAAGCGTACCGAAAAAAATTATAACAACATAAAGAAAGCCTACTAAAAAATTATTTGTTGCGTGATATTTTCCCATTTCCATATAACTAATTGTTTTTGTTTTTAAGTAATTTTCGTTAGCTATGTCAAATTTTTCCTGTTCGATTTCTTCATTTGTAAAGGATTTAACAACTCGGATTCCTGCAAGTGAATCTTGTACTTGAGAATTAATACCTGACATTTTTTTGCGATTATCTAAAAAAACTGTTTTGTATTTTTTATTTTTAACAAGTGAAAAAATTAAATTAAAACTCGTAACTAAAAGCAAAATAAGCGTGAGCTTTAAATTTATAAAACTTAAAAGTAAAAATGAACCGACTAATTTTATGCTTGCGATAAATATATTTTCAGGTCCGTGATGTGCTAACTCTGCAATATCAAAAAGATCGGAAACAATTCGAGCGAGCATATCACCGATGCTATTTTCATCATAATACGAAAATGAAAGAGCTTGCATATGATTGAATAAATCATTACGCATATCTCGTTCCATTCTTGACCCCATAATGTGTCCGTAAGATGTAATAAAAAAACGAGCCCCATAACGAATAATATATAAACCCAAAAGTATAGCTGAGACTTTTACACCAAGTTGAAATATTTCTGCAGGCGTAAATTTGTTTACATTCATTGTAAAAAAGCGTATCATTTGTGGAAAAACCAAATCCACAAGTGCCACTACCACTGCACAAAATAAATCAAAATAAAAAATTTTTCTATATGGTTTATAATAACTAATAAATTTTTTGAGTAGTCCTGATTTCATCTATCCTCCAAAAGTCAAAATCACAAGACTTTATCACAAAATAAAAAAACCGTCAATAAGGGAAATCTGGTATTGTTTTATAAAATACAAAATATATTTTCAAAGCTTTTTGCTTGGTAGTGATCATATAAATCAAGACTTGGAACTTGCGGATGACGATGAAAAGCTGTCTACGAAGATGAATTAGGCGAAATGGACGATATGAAATTTTTCCAATCTAAAAGTCCACAACCACTAAAAAACGGATTCGGAGGCGACCCTCTAAAGACCGGTAGTTATTACAAGCTAACCCCGGCAATGGAAAAACGAGCTAAAAAATACGGGCTAACCAAAGCAATTGAAACAGAAAAAAAGAAGTTACTCGAGAACAAAAGAGAAGTTTCAAAAAAAATTGCAACAAAATTATTCCCCAATGAAAAATGGATACAAAAGGGAGATACTGTTTATGTTGCAAAAAGTAGAGAGCCTAAAAACAAGCAAGAAAAAGACAAATATAAAAAAGAATTAGGAATGGCAAAAATAGCTAGTAAATATGGATATTGTATATATTTACTCCCTGAAAACAGTGGAGATGGAAAAAAACAATGTGATGCGGTAATGAATGGAGAGCTAACAGAATTTAAAAAAGTTACAGGAGGTGAAGGAGCTGTTTCAAAAAGATTTAAAGAAGCACTAGATCAAGCTCCAAATGTTTATATGCAAATTGATAGCAAGGTAACACCAAACAGAACAAGGGAATTATTGAGAGGTGTACTAAATAAAAGACCAGACGCAAACGGAGATATTTACTGTTATTTTACTGAGCATAAAAAACTATTTATATGGAAAATGCACCGATTAAGATAAAAAAGGCACTGAAAACAGTGCCTTAATACAAGGTGCAATATGCACCAGGCTGTGTGCCCAAGAGGCGTATAATCTCTATACGCATTCGACAATTACATTATCGCCTATTATCAAAAAAAAGTCAAGTGCTTTTTATTATTTTTGTTAAACTTTTTTAGCTTTTTTTATTCATCCTTTCTAAACACACCAATTATCATCTACCAAGCAACCGTCAACACGCCCCGCAAGGTTATTTATTTTTTTGTCTGTTATTTTTATTTGATAACCAAAAGCTTTATTATTTATTACTGGAGACTTTGATAACTCAATCTCAT
>JARGFC010000039.1:0-6113 GCA_038397925.1 Treponemataceae bacterium | reverse complement strand
ATAGGAAATTCAAAACTCGGAGGGGAACAAAAAACAAGGATGTTTTTTCTTTCGCCACGGACGGCGAGCTAGTATAAAACAATAGCGATGTTTTGCAACAAACGATTTTGTCAAGTTGCAAAACTCGTCTACCTTAAAAAAACACGGACGTTTTTTTAAGGTAAGCGTTAGGGATGGAAAGGGAGCAAAAGCATTTTTTCAAAAATGCTTTTGCTGTACACAAAGGCACGGCAATTTCCGTGCCTTTGTACCGACAGCCCTGCACAGCCCGACCTTGTTTTGCCTTTCAGGATTTAAAGCAAAACAAGGGAACGCCCTACAAACTACCATCTAGCCCTCAGTGAATTTAAAATAGCAAGAACACAAACACCCATGTCTGCAAAAATTGCGAAAATCATACCAACTTGTCCGAATGCTCCTAGCACTAAAAAGAGAGCCTTGACGCCGATGGCGAAGACAATGTTTTGCATAACAATTTTGGTAGTTTTTTTTGCGTGGACTATGGACGCAGGAAGGAGCTGGAGGTTGTCATTCAAAAAAACTAAGTCGGCACTTTCGAGTGCGAGGTCGCTGGAAACGCCTGCAAAGCTTATGCCCACATCAGCGAGAGATAGGGTTGGAGCGTCATTGATGCCGTCTCCCATAAAGCTAACGCATTTGTTTTTAGCTCGGGCGTTTTCAATTATGGCTTTTAGAATTTTAAGTTTTTCGTCGGGGAGGAGATCTGCGTAAAATTCACGGATGCCTAAAGCTTGTGCGGTTTTATTGGCTTCAGCGTAGTTGTCACCTGTCAGGATTACGGTTTTTTTGATACCTGCTTCCGCGAGATTTTTTACGAGATTTGTTGTACTTGGACGAAGCTTGTCCGTAAAAAATATCGTACCTACAAAAACTTTATCGTAAATTACATAAACGCAAGTTTTATTATTGGGCGATTTTTGCCAAATTTGGGTATCAAGTTCTTTTAAAGTAGCGAAAATTTTTTCGTTACCTACTAGCAATTTTTTTCCATCTACTTCAAGACTTACACCCCTACCTGCAATTTCTAAAAAATTTTTGCCTCTGCCAGAATTACTTATATTCTTTTTATTTGCATATTCAATAATTGCTTTTGCTATTGGATGTTGGGAATTTTTTTCAGCTATTGATGCTAGCTCCAAAAGTTTTTCTTCGCTAAAACCCTTTTCAACTTTAAGTTCGGAAACTTCGAGTTTGCTTTCTGTTAGAGTTCCTGTTTTATCAAAAACGCAAATTCCTAGTTTTGAAAGATTGTCGATAAAATTTGCTCCTTTGACCAAAATACCTTTTTTTGCCAAGCCACCTAAACTTGCAAAATAAGTAAGCGGAATTGAAATCACGAGCGCACAAGGACAGGACACTGTCAAAAAAATTAGGCTTCGGTAAAACCAAGTTGAAAAATTATCAAAGCTTGTAATTTTAGTTTTTGTAAAAAAGCTTATTATTAGTGGCGGGAAAATTGCAAGGCAGATGGCGGCTAGAACTACAATTGGTGTATAAACTCGAGCAAAGCGAGTTATAAACTTTTCGGGTTTTGCTTTTTGGCTTTGAGCTTTTTCAATAAGTTTGACGACCTTGCTTGTTGCACTTTCGGAAAAAAGTGCTTTTGTTTTTATTGTTAAAACTCCGTCAAGTGAAATAAAACCTGAAAAAACTTTGTCACCGACAGTCAAACTCTTCGGCAAACTTTCTCCCGTCAAACTGGAAGTTTCAACTAGGGCACTGCCATCTTCCACAAGTCCGTCAATTGGAATTTTTTCACCGGGCTTAACTAAAATTAAACTTCCTACAGAAACTTTTTCAGCTGGAAGATATTTTTCTTCGCCCTCTTCTAAAACGCAAACTTTGTCAACTTGCAAGTTTACTAAATTGCTAATAGACTGACGGGAGCTGTTTAATGCAAAGCTTTGAATAATTTCACCGACATTGTATAAAATCATAACGGTGGCACCTTCGAAATATTCTCCTAAAACAAAAGCTCCAAGCGAAGCAATTGTCATTAAAAAGTTTTCGTCAAAAAGCTGCCCGTGAAAAAGGTTTCTTACTGAATTAGTTAAAACTTCAAAGCCACTTATAAACCAAGCAATAATAAAAAGAATTGTAGAAAATGAAATGCTTAAAATTTTTATCTTTGGGAATTTAAAAAAAAGAAAAAGTCCCGTTAAAAAAAAGACAAGCGAAATTACAAGTCTAATTTTTTCGCTCTTTGAAACAAAAAAATCACTATCGCTAAAATGCTCATTCGATTGAGTAAGCCCAATTGAATGAACAACTTCGTTTGCAACAGCCTTACAAGAAGCAGAACAGGAACAAGTTTTCGTTTTGTCATTTGCCATATTTTCTCTCCAGTATGTGTTCCAACCCCACTTCCACTAATGTTTGAACATGGTCATCGTCGATGCTGTAAAAAACCATATTACCATCTCGTTCGGATTTTACAATTTTGCCTTGACGCAAAACTCGAAGCTGATGCGAAACAGCAGAAACAGATGAACCAACAGCCTCGGCAATATCAGCAACGCAAAGCTCTCCATTCATTAAAGCCATTACAATTTTTAAACGAGTAGACTCACCAAAGTTTTTAAAAAAATCGCTCAATTCATAAATGATTTTGTCAGAGGGAGAGCGGAAAACCTTTTTGTTATTTTTAGCTTGCATATTAAAACTCCTGATTTTTATTATATGTACAATTGTTCAAATAGTCAAGTACTTTTTCCAAAAATAATAAAAGATATTTGAATATTTGTTCAAATTCTTGATATTTAAAATTGTTATAACTTATTCTGGCTTAGGTTATAAAAGTTGTGGAAACTCTGAAAGAAAATCAAAAGTTTCACCAGAATATGAAAGTGTAAAAAGCCGAGAATTGTCTGCTTGAACTGCAATGTTAATATTAAGACTTGTTTTTGGGAGAAGCTCTTCTACGATGTTCGCCCATTCGATAACGCAAACCCCACTGTCATAAAGCATATCCTCCGCCCCAATATCGTAAAACTCATCAACGCCACCCAGACGGTAAGCGTCTATATGGTAAAGGTGCAAACGCCCTGCGTATTCGCTGACGATTGTAAAGGTGGGGCTTGTTACCTCTTCAGCAATACCTAAGCCCCTTGCGATGCCTTTTGTAAAATAAGTTTTCCCGCTCGCAAGAGGAGCGTTCAAAGCTATCACCGAATTAGGTTTTAGCTTTTCTCCGAGTTTTTTTCCCAGCTCTATTGTTTCATTTTCTGTTTTTGTTATAAAGGTAAATATTTTTGCACTCATAAATTGCTCCGATTATTTTTAACTTTAACAAAAGCTTTCTTTTTTTTCAATACTTTAAAACTTGTCATTATTTTTTTAATGTAAAGTAAACTGCAAAATTATTTATCAAGTGCAAACTCAATATCAGCAAAAAAGCAAGAGGTGTTTTTTGGAGCTTGCAAAAAATAAAGCGTAAAATAATGCCCATAAGGGTTGCGTAAAGCACAGCACCAAAACCTAAATATCTGTGTGCAAGTGCAAAAAGTAAAATGATAAAAACTTCAGTCGAAACACAGATAAAAAAAGCTTGCTTTTTTGAAAGCATAGTCTGTGTAAAGTTTTGAAAAATTATGCTTAAAAATTTTTTGCCGGCAGTTGGTAAATAAATGCGATAAAAAACTTCTTCGTAAATTGCACTGACAAAAATGCTCACACAAACTCTAAACAAGCTAAGGTTATAAAAAAGCTCCTCTGAAGTTTTTTGCTCCTTTGAAAAAATTGGTGGTAAGGCTAAAAAGAAAACCAAGCTCAAAAAAACAAAACTTTCAAAAAGTGCTTTTCGATTATCGTTAATAAATGAAACCATATACCAAAACGCAATGAGCATTGCACTCACTAATACGAAAAACTCGCCCCGATTTTTAAGTAGTGATTAAAATTTTTACCCCTTGCATCTTTCCGCCAAGCTTGCAGTTGCTCGTTTGCTTTATTTAACAACTCTGTTTTTGAAACTTTAGTTGTCTTGTCAGCAAGAGTTATTTCACAGGTGCTTTCATCAAAGCTTGCATCTTTCCATTCAGGAATTGCTTTGAACATATGATTATTCACGCCAGGATTTATATCAGCCTCAAAGCAATATCCTAGAAAAAATCGCATATGTCCGCCACTTCGTTTTATAGGTAGCGTTGTCGAAAAATCAAGCGAAAGTTGATTTATATACTCAATAGTTTTTTGTTTCATAAAGGGGGTTTCCTTTAGAAAAAGATGGCGTCTTGGGTCTTGAATAGTTGCGTGATTCAAAGCCGTCCCCGAAGTATTATAGTTTTCAGACATATACTTAAAGAAAAAAAGTGGGTCATCTACACTTTCGTTTATATTTGCGTGACGAATAAATGTATCTGTTAAAGTTATTTTTAAGCTATCCACAGGTTCAAACTGCAGTCTTAAATTTATGCGATCTGAGTTTGGGTTGAGATTTGTCCCAAGATTTTTTCCCATGTGAGTATAGTTGTCATAGTTAAGTTCTTTTTTGTCGCGAGTTGTTCCAGTCACACCTGCAATATGTGCATAGGTGTAAGGCATCACAAAAGTGTAATCAAGAGATGCAGACTTAAACCAATGCTTTTCTGGCATTGTGTACGAAATCCCAAACTCACCTGACATACGTGCCTTAAACTTCTTTTTAAACTTTATCATTTCGTTAAAGCCCATATCGTCCATATAAATGGCACCGTCCAAACGTAAGCCGTCAATTGGCTTAATCGTAAAATCCATTCCAATCAAACAATTATCAGGAAAACCAAAAAGTCCTTGCGAAACCATAAAAACCGAAATAGGAATCAAATAAGCAGGCTCAAATCTTTTTCCGAAAACAACCGAATCTCGCACACCAAAAGAAAGCCATGACAGCGGTCGAACAGTAAGCGAGTGCGTTGATAAAAACTTATGCGGTCCACGTTCCTTGCCATCATCATTCGTTCCTGCTAAAACTAAAAGAGACTGCATATACGCAACTTTAGGAAAGTTTAAAACAAAATTAAACTGTCCCTGATTGTGTGCAGAACTTGAAACATAAATTCCTGAATTGTAAAATGGTCCAAAACATGTGCGTGCAAAATTTGCCGAAAAATAATACTTAGCCTTTCCTAGTGTTACCCCTGAGTTAAAAGCAGGCAAAATTTTAATACGCCCCACTTTTGCATCATCATCAACAATATTCCTTTTTGAAAATGTAAAACGAGGAAGCGGTTCTTCGTCGGGAAGTTTATTAACCAAGTGAAGAAGCGCTCTACTAGAAACAGAAAAATACTCTCCCTTTAAAAGATTAAAATCCAAAAGCGGAGAGATGTTTAGCGAACGTCTTTTGCTATTTTTGAAAAAGCCCACGTCCAAATCTGCTGCTGCTCCAAAGTGAAACATTCGTCCAAAAAAACGATTGTAATGTTCAGTCGCAACTCGCCTATCCCGCTCATTACCAATTTCTTTTACGATTTCTAAAATCCGCTTAACTTCTTGCAGTGGTAAAGGACGCATATTCGGCGCATCATTTATCAAGCCCACATTTTCCCAGTCAGTCAAATCTTCATAAAATGGGTCAAAAACATCTCCAGCAACTTGCCCAAAACAAGCGAACATTAAAAAAAGCATTAAAGCCAATAAAAATTTCTTTTTCATTTTAACAACCGCTGTAATATATCATATTTTCAAAAAAAAGAAAAGTGGTGTTTGTATTATTTTTAGGTAGTACCTTTCAAAACTACTTTTTTGAAATTTAACCTTTGTAAGACTGTCCGTGCTTTGCCAAAAATCCGCTCTCGCCACGGACGGCGAGCTAGTAATTTATGTTTTAACATTTATAAGACTTGTCCTTATTTTGAAAATCGCCACTCCCGCCACGGATGTCGGGCTAATACATAGCAATAGCGAGTTTTGAATTTTCCTTGCATTATAAATAGAAAATTCAAAACTCGTCCACCTTAAAAAACAAGGATTTTTTTCAAGGTGAGCTTTGGATGGGTGAGCGGTCACAAACTAGCGATGAGCTAAAACGCAAATCTGGCAAAGTCGAGCGGGAATTTTTTCTACAAAAAATTCCCGCTTAATCAGACAAGAGCTACGCTCCTCGCTAAAGC
>JARGFC010000038.1:0-27459 GCA_038397925.1 Treponemataceae bacterium | reverse complement strand
AGCTATACTTTTGAAATTTAACCTTTGTAAGACTGTCCGTGCTTTGCCAAAAATCCGCTCTCGCCACGGACGGCGAGCTAGTAATTTATGTTTTAACATTTATAAGACTTGTCCTTATTTTGAAAAACACCACTCCCGACACGGATGTCGGGCTAATACATAGCAATAGCAAGTTTTGAATTTTCCTTGCATTATAAATAGAAAATTCAAAACTCGTCCACCTTAAAAAACACGGATGTTTTTTAAGGTGACCGCTCTCGGATAACTCAGGGTTTTAAACTTTGTAATGTGTTACAACGCAAATCTGGCAAAGTCGGGCGGGAATTTTTTGGAGAAAAAATTCCCGCCTAAGCGAACCGTAGAACAGCAATGAAACTCGCTAACAAAAAGAGCAGAACGCAAGTTTAACGCCTATGCGTAAACTTTGCAAAAAATAAAACTCCATCAATAAGTCTAAGATACCAACTATTTTTTTTACATTGCAAGATACAAAATTTTGCTAAAAAATTTTTTCTTTTCCGTGAAGTATTTTCTGTGCGTCTACAATTTTAATATTTTTTTTATTTGCAAAATTTATAAGTTCATAATTTTTTGAATTTATTCCGTTAAAATTATTATTACAAATTATTAAAGTTTTGCACTCATTCAATAAATTTTTTGCTTCATTAATTTTTTCTTCGGAAATAGTTTCGAATTCATTTGTGTAAATTATTTTTTTCGAAATCATATTTCCTAAAATAAAATCAATATCATTTTTAAAAATAATTCCCGTATAAAAAGAAATATTATACTTATTTAAAAATCTAAAAGTATCGCAACCGCTACCATTTCCAGCGAGTACAAAAACGCTTGCATCAGAGTTTTGATTTTTTATTTCTAAACTACCAAACAAATGATTATAGTTTCCATTTTTCAAATCATAAAGTTCATTGATTGTTTTTTCTGTAAAACTTTTTTTTGTTTCGCTGAAGCTAAAAACTTTTCCATCCTTTATGCTCAGCACCTTGTCGGAAATTCGTTCTGCTAAATCAAGTTCGTGAATTGACATTATAATTGTAATGTTTTTCTTTTTAGCCAAGTCGTTAAGCAATGACAAAAATTCAATTTTATATTTTATATCCAAAAAAGACATAGGCTCATCTAAAATTATAATTTCAGTTTCTTGACAAATTGCACGGGCAAGCATAACTCGTTGTCTTTGACCATCACTTATTTTTAAAAAGTCAAAATTTTTAAGTTCCGATATTCCAACCAGCCCCATTGCCTCATTTATTTTTTCTTTGTCGGTTTCGGACAAAATTCCCAGCCGTCCAGTGTAAGGATAACGCCCTGTCGCAACTACATCATAACAACTCATCAAATCAGTTTTTATTTTTGATGTAAGCAATATGGAAATTTTTTTTGCAAGCACATTATTAGGAATACTTTTCAAATTTTTTCCATCAACAAAAATTTCTCCGCCTAAACTTTTTATGTTTCGAATTATCGTTTTTAATATTGTTGACTTTCCAGAACCATTAGGTCCTATCAAACTTATTATTTCTCCGCGGTTTATATTTATGTTTATATCACTAACTATAATTTTTTTGTCGTAGCCAACATCTAAGTGGTGCAGTTCTATAAAACTTTTTTGTTTCATACAGCAGCCTTTTTTTTGCGAATCATAACCGCAATTACAATTGGTGCACCAAAGACTGATGTTACAGAGCTCAATAAAATTTCTGTTGGTGAAAACATTGTCCTCGCAATTAAATCACAGAACAAACAAAAAGCCGCCCCACCTAAAAAAAGATTCGGAATAATGATTACAGGCTTTGCAGTTTTAAAAAGAAATCGAATCATATGTGGCACCGCAATTCCGACAAAGGAAATTGGTCCAGCGAATGCTGTAACTGTCGCTGCTAAAAACGATGAAAGAAAAATAATAACTAATTGAAATTTTTTAATGTTGACACCTAAATTTTTTGCATAGACTTCGCCGAGCTGAAATGCACTTATTTTTTTTGAGTATAAAAATGTAACAATTACACACACTGCTATAAGCACTGAAAATATTTTTACATCAGTCCACTTTATGCCTGAAAAACTTCCCTTTGTCCAGCTGTGTAATTTAGCAATACCAGCATCGTCAGCAAATGTAATTATTAAATCAGTTACAGCCGAACACAAATACCCAAACATAATTCCAGCAACAATTAAAAATGATGATGACCTTATCTTTGTGGAAATAAGTAAAATAAAAAAAATCACAATCAAAGAACCAACAAAAGCTACAAGTACCATTGTAAGTGACGAAATTTGCAAATTCAAAAATGCCGAAACAACAAACAAAATTGAAACCATCATTTTTGCACCAGATGAAATTCCAAGTACAAATGGACCTGCAATAGGATTATTAAAAAATGTTTGTAATAAAAATCCAGAAACCGATAAGGCACCACCTAAAAAAATACAGGCAAGCATTCTTGGAATGCGTATTTTAAAAAGTATATTATAAGTTGTCTTGTCAACTGAATCGGAAAAAAGTTTTAAAAATTTATGAAAAGGTATATTTACACTTCCAATAAAAATATTTAACAAAGCTAAAATAAAAAATACTGTAAAAAGCAAAGCGGTTATTGCAACCACTTTGCCATTATTTTTAATCCACATAAAAGTTCCGCATATAAATTTTTAAATTTAAAGTTTTGATTTTATTTAAGTTTATGAAAAAACTTTATATCGTTTTCATCTTGCTCGTTTAAAATTTTGTTTATATCCAAAATCATCGTTCCAAATTCTGTAGAGCCTTGATAAAAATTCGGACTCGTTACCCAAACTTTTTTTTCCTTTACAGCTTTAAAGTCTTCCATCATTGAATCAATTTTTAAAAGCTCTTCAAATGTATAAATAGTTTTTCTACCATAAGTATTGTAAATTATAAAGTCAACATCCTTTGCCGTTTTATAAAAAATTTCTGGCTCAAGTTTTATAACAGAAGCTTGACTTGATGCATCAATATTAAATTCGTCAAAAATATATTTTCCGCCGGCAAGCTCAACCATTTTTGTAACGTAATCATTTTTACTTCTAACGGAAACTCCACCTTTTGAATTAAAATAAAAAAACGCAACACTTTTTTTTGTTTTATCATTTATGAATGCTGTTTTCACAAGCCGTTCCTGTTCATCAAAAATCTCATTAGCTAATTTTTCTTTGTCAAAAAGTGTAGCATAAAGTTTTAACCATTCAGTTCTACCAAGCGGATGATTTTCATAAGCCGACTCTTCAATCAAAACACTAATTCCAAGATCCTCCAATTTTTCTCGTACTTGCGGAACTTGATCTATCATAGTCGACTGAATTGCAAATTGGCAGTTGCCACTTGTCAAAAGATCATAATCTGGAGTTCTATAATTTCCAGCATAAACAATTTTACCATCTTGCATATATTTTTTCGGACGATCCAAAAACCAGTCTTCTTCTTTTTTGCAGGAAAAACGAATATGTTCCAAACAATCAAGCTCATCAAAAAAAGACATTACCGAAGTTGACGACAAATAAATATTATTCAAAGGCAACTGAATAAGAGTAATATTATCTGCCAAATTTTCAGGTGCTTTTTTATTTTCGGGAACAACTAAATACTGCCTTTTATTATTTATGTTGATAAGTTTAAATCCGCCCTCATAATAATCTACCGAAAACAATTTTGCATACTTCAATTCAAGCGAAGAGATTTTTTTCAAACTTGAAAAATCCATAGTTTCATTTTTTGCACATGCAAAAAAGATTTGAAAAAAAATGCATATGCAAACCCAAATAAGCAATTTTGAAAAATTTAACTTTTTCATTTTAAACTCCTAAGTTTTAATTTTGTTTTTATACACTTTAATAACTTCAACAAGTTTTTTAGAATTATATTTTTGTATACTTATATTCACGCAAAACTTTTAGTACGCAATCCAGATTAAAGTTTGCAAATGAAAACAGCACAATAATTCCTCTTAGAATTTACTTTAACTTTTGAAAATTTTATAATTTAAAAAAATGAAAGACAATATTTTGCATGAAAAAGAAATGTAAAACTTCAGTGTCAATGTTTATCAAAATTCCATATCCGACAGATAGACAGTCAAATAGCGATACAAAGTACACAAAAGTTTTAGGCAAAATTAAAAGCACATCTCGGATCCCGCAAGAATTAAGCCTTTCAAATATCATTTATAGAAAAGTATTCTGACTTTGTCGCTTGAACAAAAAAATCCTTCCCAAAAATTTCAGTGGATTTTTTAAAACAATCTACGACTTACAGCAACGGTCTTGTGCGAGATTTTCACTCGACTTCCATTTCTATAATAAAATCATTTTAGAGTATATAAAGATTTTTGTCAAGACAAGAATTAAAAAATTTATTTGAAATATTAAACAAAAGTGTAAAATCTAAACACAAGATAAAACGCTGTCGAGAGCGAGGAGCGTAGCTCTGGTTCGCTTAAGCGGGAATTTTTTGGAGAAAAAATTCCCGCCCGACTTTGCCAGATTTGCGTTTTAGCTCAACGCCAAGTTACAAACCGCTCACCCATCCAAAGTGAGCGGATAAGCGATTTTCGCAGGGCACGGACAAGTCTTATTTTTGTTAAATATTCACAATTGTTTTATTCTAGTACGACCTCCGGTAACGGGAGATACGTGATTAGGTTGAGAGAAAACTTTCCCCATATCTTGATGGGAAAAGTATTCAGAAAATACGGACAGTTTTATTTATAAAAATCTAGCTAAGTTTTTTTGTTCTTTTTCAATGGTGGTGTTGGAGCCGTGTCCTGTGTAGACGCTTGTTTCAGGAGGCAGTGTTGTTAAAAGTTTTTTTAAGGATTTTGCGATATCGTTGTCGTTACCACCGTAAAGATCGGTGCGTCCATGAGAGTGATAAAAAAGTGTGTCGCCTGAAAAAAGAATTTTTTTATCCGAGTGGTAAAAACAAACTGAACCCGGTGTATGTCCCGGTGTATGAATAACTTGAAAACCATTTACTATGTCGCCATCGTTTATAATGTCTGTTGGTGCGGGAAAATATTTGTACTCCTCTTCGTACTGGTTAATATAACGTTCAGCTCGAATTTGGGCGAAGCATTTTAGGTGTTCGGCTTTTGCAGTTTCGCCTAAATAATTTGCATCGGCTTTGTGAATATATATTTTCGACTCGGGATAAATTTTTAGTAAACCCGCCACTCCACCAAGATGGTCAAAATGTCCGTGTGTGAGCATAATCGAAAGGCTTTTTGCGTTTAATTCTTTTAGATGATCGAGCAATTCCTCATCGGTTCCACCCGGGTCAACAACCGCAACTATATTATCTTGCAACATAAAACAATAAGTTTTTACAAAAAGTTTTCCTGTGTAAATTAGTTTTATTTTCATAACTATTTATAACATTTTTTTTATTTCGTTTCAATAGTTTTAAATCGATAGTTTTTTAAAAATATAATTTATGTAAAATGCTTTGTCTTGAAAAATTCTAAACTTTGTGTTATTGTTTAAATATGTGCAAAATTAAAATCGCAATTCTTTACGACTTTGATAAAACTCTTTGTACAAAAGATATGCAAGAATACACTTTTATTCCAAAAGTGCAGATGACTGCAAGGGAGTTTTGGACTGAAGCTTCCAAACTCGCTAGCGAAAAAAAGATGGATAGAATTTTGGCATATATGTATTTGATGCTCGAAAAGGCAAAGGAACAAAATATTGGATTTCGCCGTGAGGATTTTGTTGCACTGGGACGCGATCTTGAGTTTTTTGAAGGAGTTGAAACTTGGTTTCCGCGGATTAACACTTTTGCTGAATCTTTAAACTTAAATATTGAACATTATATTATTTCATCGGGGCTTTATGAAATTATCGAAGGCTCTAAAATTATGAAATACTTTCACCGAGTTTTTGCTTGCGAATTTTTGTATGACAAAAACAACTTTGCATGTTGGTCCAAAAACGCTGTTAACTATACAACAAAAACTCAGTTCCTTTTTAGAATTAGCAAGGGTGCATTAGATATTTCAGATGATACAAAGGTCAACAGCACAACTAACGAAAGTCAGTTTGTCATTCCTTTTCGCAATATGATTTATATCGGTGATGGGTTAACAGATATTCCTTGTATGAAGCTCATCAAATCTTACGGAGGGCAGTCCATTGCCGTTTACCAAAAAGGTAAATCGGAAGTCGCACAATTGTTACTCAAAGATAAGCGTGTTGATTTTATTTTTCCTGCCGACTATAGCGAAAACAGCGAGCTAGAAAAAACCGTTCAAAAAATTATTCGCAAAATAAAACTCGAATCAGAATTACGAAATCAATCTGCAAACTTAATTCGTAAAATACAGCAGTAAGTAAAGCTTTCGTTTTATTATTTATATTATAATTCTTTTTACAGCGTAAACTTCCATACTGTCACCAAGTTTTTTGTGTTTACTTATGGAGTTTAAAATTTTGTATGTTAAGCTACTTTTTTTTACATTTGCAAAATTTTTAAAACGCTCAGGATGATGTCCAATAGAAACAATTTTAACAATTTTAAAACCGTAAAGGTCAAGAACTTTTTCTACACTTTCAATATCAAAGATACTATAATGGTCTTTTGGACTGTTTGCAAAAAAATCCCTTGCACTTTTTTTTCCGCTGACACCTGAAAGCGTAGGTGTAGAAAAAGCAAAGATGCCACCGTCAACAAGTAAACTAGACACGCGTTTTAAAACAGCATCTAAATGAGGAAAATGTTCAATTACAAACCACATTGTTACGGCTTGGAAACTTGCATCTTTTAATTCAAAACTTACTTTTTGAAAATGACCTTCTCCATTTTTAGCAAAGCTTATTTTACGAAAGTAATCAAAGTTTTCAGGCAGGGCGGGAAAGGCTGAAGTAAAAGCCGGAAGTTTTAATTTGTTTTGTACATAACTAATTGCTTCGCTGGAAATGTCAGAGCCAACTGCAAACCAATCTGTTCGCTCGCACACTTTTAAAAAAGCTCCATAAGCACAGCCAATGTCCAAAAGATTTTTTTTCTTGTCAAAAAAATTTCCTTCAGTTTGCAAATATTCGGCGTAACATTCTTCGATTATTTTAATTCGTCTTTCACCTTGCTTCATTATATTCGGGAAATCTTCAAGATAAGTTTTTCCGTATTGTTGTTTATATTCCTCAAAGAAATAATTTTCATTGTATTTTTGTTCATCACTTATTATAAAAGATAAATAAAACAAACCAGTTTTTTCACATTGGGAAATTGTTCTATCGTGAAGTCTGCAAACTATTGGGTGCTCATCTTGTAAAAAAGTTTCCTCCTCACAAATTGGACAGCTAAAATTTTTTGCCTTTGAAATATATTCAATTTGTTTTGACAAAGATTTTTGTTTAGTTTGCGGACTAATAAATTTAGGAATTTTTATCCCATTGGAAAAAGCACTTTTAAATGCGTCCACTGTTGGAACACCTTTTGGAAAACAAGTAAAATTATTCTGTACACCTAATTCATAATGATAATCTGTTGGTGAAACTAAAATAACAAGACAGCCTGCAGCCAAAGCTTCAAAGGCAGTAAAACCAAAAATAGTAATAACAATATCATACTTAAAAAGTTCTTCTCTTAAGTTTGGCTGAGAATGTAAAAGTTTTATTTTACCACTAAGTTTTTGAATTGTAGAAAATGTTGTGTTTGGAGAAATTACAGTTATATCAAAATTAAAATTGCTTAAAGTAATACCGATAGGAATTGCTAAGCCGTCTTTATCTTCGCCGCCACAAGTTACTAAAACTTTTCCGTGTTCTCGTTTTGTGTTTAATTTTTTCAACTTACTTTTTCTATTAAATGGTAGCGGAATAAAAGCAACCTCTTCAAGATTAGCTTGGTCTTGTTGATATTCATTTTTAAGGCGAGGAATTATATCAAGCAAATAGTCTGCGTTCTTTCGTCCGCTACCACCTTCGTCCAAAGCAAGAACGGGAGCAATTGAGCGAAAAACATTTACATCGTTTTCATCCGTTTGAAAATTATCCAAAACTATGAGCTTTGCTTTTTTCGGAAGAACTTGTGTAATTGTTTTTGGATTAAGGTCCAACAAAAGTTTTGTAACAAAACTTGGTGGGTTTTCGTCTCGTATAAAAATTTGTGTGCGAAAGTTTTTCCCCAACTCTTTTGCAAGTTCAATTGCTCGGCGTAAATGTCCCGAGCCGTTTCCTTCTTTTACAGATGGCACAAATAAAATTATGTCGCTAGCATATTTTGTTGCAGCAATTATTTCTCTAGCTGGAGCAGGAAGTACAACTTTTCTTTCGTACAAAAATTCTAAGGCTACTTGAGTTCTTAAAAAATCTTCGGCAGTGTCAATAGTCGTAACAAGCTCAGGAAAATAATATCTTTTTTTTGCCGTTTCATAAACTACATTAAACTTATCTTTGTGATAATAAATTGCAGGACCCACGTGTTCTCTTTCATAAATGCTAGTAGAATTTTTATTAGCTTTTAATAAGGCTTCAGGATTTATTACCTCAACCCCACTTCCATGTGGTAAACCTGTTAAAGTAAAATAGTCAGGCGAGTTTAATTCAAAATAGCGTTCAATGGATTCGTCAATCGCTTTCACAAACAAAAAAGGATTGTCGCCCGTTGCACGCACAATGCATTTAATGGCTGGCAGTTTTTTTTCCGTGCAAAATTTATTTGCTTCTTCCAAAGCCAAAACAAACCGTGAAAGCACATCCGCTTCGCTTCCTGCAACTATTAAAAAGTTTGCATTATTGGCAAAGGGTAAAAAACTTTCGTATGAATTATAATCGCAAGCTAAAATAAAACATTGTGCATTAACTTTTTTTAGTGAACTTAAAACATGCTCCAATAAATTTTGATCATCCAGTTTTAGTAAAGCTTTTTTTGGTAGGCGTGTCGACCCCAAACGAGCTTGTACAATTACACAAACACCATTCTGTATAATCATAGTTTAGTTTCCCAAGAGCTTAATAAATTTAAAGCTGTATTCTCAAAACGATCTTTGTTTATTGTAACCCAAGCTCGCCCTGCTTTAAATTTTTTCCAGCTCCTAAAAAAATTTTCACCAGAGTTTTTTAAATAAGAAAAAAATAATATAAATGGAATGTATGCTTCATTTTTCCCATTAACTTTTTTAATTGAGGGTGCAAGATTTTTTAAAAAAAATTTTCTATACGACTCATCAATGCTTGTATCTTCCACTGCAATTTCATCCAAGTACTGAACTTTAAAAGATGTTGCAATAGTCATTGAATAGCCCCACAAAAAAGCTCGTAAAGAAAAATCTAAAAGTTGCCAATACGAATTTTTAAGCGTGTGATCAAAACCCGCAAGCTCAGTAAAACTTTCCCGATTATAAATTCCAATAAAGTCAAAAGGATAAATTGTTTTAGTTTTGTCAAAGATTGTATTTACCTTTTGTGTTGTAAAAATTTTTCCATCTGTTAGCATTGGAATAATTTGATTCGGTAACACTTCCAACTTTGAGCTGAGTAAGCTTGGTACTGTGCAGATTTTATTTTTAGCATTCAGTTGGTCTAACATAGTAGTAATAAAACCTTGCGATGTAATTATTGTGTCAGTCCAAAGAACAATAAAAAATTTCGACAATGATTCATTTGCACAAATATTTATCATTTCTCCCGTTGTAACTTTTTCTAATGTGCGAATAAATTTTATGCTAGGGAATTTTGTACTCAAGGATTCTATACTTATTGTTTGCGGATTATTTAAAATAGCAAATACAGATTTAAAATTAAAAGATAAAATATTTTCAAAAACAGTATCACTAATTATCGAATCGCATCTATGTAAAATAAAAACCGAAAAATAATTTTCAGTAGTTTCATTATCTTGTTCTTCGCCGCCTACAATATTGTATGCACCGATATTTTCATTAAAAGTTATAGGTATAGTATTCATCACAGTTATCACACAAACCTTTGTAATTTTTTTCTAAATGTTGTAAATAAGTTTCAAAAATTTTTTCACGAATGTTTTTTATTTCATCAGTAAAAATATTCCCGACAATATTTTTTTCAAACGCATCCGCTTTACAAACAAGCACATTCCCGTTTTGCAAAATATACATATCTCGTTTTAAATGCCAGCAAACATTTCTGTTGACAGGTGAAAGGTCAACAACACGGCGGTCTGCAATTTGTCCGGCTAGGTTATCGTACTTTTGAATTAAAACTTTGTTTATTTTTTCATTCCAAAAGCGATAAAACTCTTCAAGCTCATCTTCGTTTTCATTCATTCGGATAAATTGTGGAAATACATTTCTTGAAAAATTTTGGTGTAATAAAAAAGTATTTTCCAAAGCCTTGTTAAAAAATTTTTCTCCAAGCTCCAGACTCAAACCTGAAAGCTCAGAATATTTTTTCCCGGTAAATGCATCAAGTGTAACAATCCAAAAAATTTTTGCGTGTGCATTTTTTTCATCGACGAGTTTTTTTATTTTTAAAATTTGTTGCTCATCAAAATCAAGAGCAGAAGTTTCAATCAAAACTGAAATCTTTTTTTGTTCAAAACAATATTCAAGCATATTATAAATTTCAGCATTTAAAAAAGGCTCACCAAAAATTGAAAATGAAACAAAGGCATCGTCAGAGTACGCAACAATTTTATCAATAATCTTTTTAAAATTATCTAAGCTTAAAATTTTTTCCGTATCGCTTATTTTTTTTTCGGGATGATAAATTTTATTTACCGAACGCTCTGCTGAAATTTCAATCGCGTAAAACGCAGGCAAGGTAAAAAATTTTTTGCTATTAGTTTTTATAAGCTCATAATAATTTTTTGTATTTATATTTAAAAAGTTTTGGCAGAGCAAAAAATTTCTTTTGCTATTTGAAAAAAACTCTAAACGCAAATCCGAAGTATCCTCATCTGCAATTATTACTTCAATGTCATACGAGTTTATATTTTGTTTTAAAACATCAAAAACAAATTCCCGATTTCCTTTTATATTTTCCAAGTTAGAAATACTCGCTAAGATTTTAACCAAGCCCATATCTAAAACTTCAGGAGCCAAGCCCTTAGGATAGCCATCAGCAAAAGTATACTCAGCCTTGTATTTTTTGTGAGTTTGAAAAAGCTCCTCAGTAATATTCGCATCTAAAAACGGAGCATCACAACTTGCAAAAAATACAGTCTTATAATTTTCACCTAGTTCTGCCATTGCTTTAAAAAAGTCTTTTGAGCTAAATTTGTCAATGCTTAAAACTTTTACTCCATCTGGAAATATAAAGTTTTTTTTCTTATCACTTATAATGGCAACTTCACCCACCTCAGGAAAAGATTTTCCTCGTTTTATCGCCTGCTCCACACTTGATATATTGTTATTTAAATTTTCAAATGCAAATTCATTAATTTCTAGAGCATTTAAAATAGTAATTGCTTCCATAATTTTTCGATTTTATTATCGACAAATAATTGTGTATTTTTAGACTTTTAAATAATTTGTATAAAGAGATATCTACATCAAACAATAAAGCAAAAAAAAATTATGACTTGTTGATTTTTTGATTTTGTGATATTATAAAGTGTGGAGGCAAGATGTTAAATATTTTAGGTCGTGAAGGTTTAGATAATCCATTTGAGGGAGCTTTTGCTAAACAGAAAAAAAGTTCATATAATTTTACGAAGAGCATAACACCTACTTTTGGTTTGAATTTGGATAAGGTTTTAGACGCCTTGAATATGCAAGATGGAATGACAATTAGTTTTCATCATCATTTGCGAAATGGGGATTTTGTTTTGACAATGGTGATGGAAAAGTTGCGGGAGCGAGGTTTGAAAGGCTTGACAGTAATGGCATCGTCTATTTTTCCTACCCATGAAATTTTAGTCGATTGTATGAAAGACAAAACCGTAGTACAACTTATGACTTCATATATGTCAGGTCCTGTAGCAGAAGCAGTGAGTCGAGGGCTTTGCGAAAAACCCGTTTTTATGACAACTCACGGCGGAAGACCTCGAATGATTTTGGAAAAAGAAGTGGAAATTGATGTAGCTTTTTTGGCTGCCCCTGCTATCGATAAAAAAGGAGCTATTTCTGGCAGTCAAGGAAAATCCTCCTGTGGCTCACTTGGTTATGCTGTTGCTGATGCAGAGTGTGCAAAAAAAGTAGTTGCAATAACGGACAATGTTTGCGATAAGGTAAACCGTCCTGATATTAAAGCAGGCTTTACGGATTTTGTTGTAGAAGTTGACAGGATTGGCGACCCGAAGGGAATTGTTAGCGGAACTACACAAATTACAAAAGACCCAATCGGCTTAAAAATTGCACGGGACTGTCGAACGCTGATAGAATTTTCTGGACTTTTCAATAATGGCTTTAGTATGCAAACAGGAGCGGGTGGAATTTCACTTGCAGTTTCTGCTGAAGTAAAAAAACAAATGATAAAAAAGCAAATCCAAGGCAGTTTTGGCTGTGGCGGAATTACGGCGTATTTTGTGGAAATGTTAGAAAAAGGGCTTTTTAAGGATCTGTATGATGTACAGTGTTTTGACTTAAATTCAGTTGCGTCAATCGAAAAGAACATACAGCACCACAAAATATCTGCAAACGAATATGCCAATCCGAATAACCCCGAACACGTTGCGGGAAAACTGGATGTTGTTATTTTAGGTGCCAGTGAAATTGATACGGATTTTAATGTAAACGTAACAACAGGCTCAGACGGAATTATTCTTGGTGGCTCGGGTGGGCATGCGGACACTGCCGCCGGTGCTAAACTTACAATTATTGTTTCAAAACTTTTTAACGCCCGCATTTCCTGTTTGGTTGACAAGGTGCGAACAGTAACTACGCCCGGCGAAACTGTGGACGCACTTGTAACGGAACGAGGCATTGCCATCAATCCAAAACGCACTGAGCTAATCAAAAAACTAAAAGCGGAAACGAACTTGAAGATTCTTACGATTGATGAATTGCTGGATTTAGCACAAGGCTTTACAGGAAAACCCAAAATTCTACCTCGCTCAGGCAAAGCAATTGCTTATAGTTGCTACAGAGACGGAAGTATTTTAGATTCAATTGATCGTGTTTAAAATTTTTCTGCTTTAACATTTGTAAGACGAACCGTGCCCTGTGAAAATCGCTTATCCGCTCACTCTGGATGGGTGAGCGGTTTGTAACTTCGCAATGAGTTACAACGCAAATCTGGCAAAGTTGGGACAAGAATTTTTGTCACAAAAATTCTTGTCCGTAAGCAAGCCAGAGCTACGCTCCTCGCAAAAGTAAAACTCCCGCCACGGATGGCGAGCTAGAATAAAGCAACAGCGACATTTTGCAACAAGCAAAGTATTCAAGGTTGCAAAACTCAACCACCTTAAAAAAACAAGGACGTTTTTTCTCCCGACAAGGAGGTCGGGTTAGTACAAAGCATTTGCGAGTTTTTTGTAAACAAAAAACTCGTCCACATTGAAAAAACACGGATGTTTTTTCAATGTGAGCGTTAGGCACATTCAAAGTTAGTTTGCGTTTTTCAAAACGCAAACCAAAACAAAATTGTGGCGATAATTTACGCCACAATTTTGGTCGGAGCCGATAGGCGTAGCTTTGAATACGCCGACCTTGTTTTGCTTTTCAGGATTTTAAAGCAAAACAAGGGAACGCCCAAAACTTTTAAAAAGCACTTGATGTTTTTTTATTTATTTATATAATTAAAGCTGTGAAAACTAAAAATTCTTGTGTTGTTTTTTTTACAAAGATTCCTGCACTTGGATTTGGGAAGTCTCGTTTGGTTGGGATTTTAAATAAAGAGCAAGTTTGTAAAATTGCAAAATATTTAGTGCAGAAAAATTTTGATGTTGTTTCAAATGTATGCAATTTAATTGTGTATTATGACGGGGCAAAAAATAATGCGGGAGATTTGTTTGCTTGTAAAAAAGATATCATTTTAAAAAAACAAATTGGTACAAACTTAGCAGAACGAATGTTGGAAGCTTTTAAAATTGAGCTGCAAAATTTTGAAAAGGTGATTTTACTAGGCTCGGATTTTGCAAATCTTAATTTTCAAATGATACAAAATTCTCTAGCCGCTTTGGACGAAAATGAGATAAGTTTAACACCGACTGCTGACGGCGGTTATGGCATTATAGGTATGCGAAAACCCTACGATGTTTTTACAAGTGTCGAGCAGAGTACGGATTCGGTTTTAGAAAATACAAAACTTGCGGCAAAAAAATTAGGAGCAAGTGTTAAGATTTTAGACGATGAACTTTATGACATTGACACATTCGAAGATCTTATTTGTTATCAAGCGGGATGGTCTCGTGATGACTGTAAATTGCTTGGAGCTGGAGAGTACAATTTAAACTATTTTAACACAAATGAAAAAAAAGTTTTTCGGATAAATATAAAAAGTCAGTTGGACTTAGGGGACAAGCAAATTGAGTATGAAGCAAATGCTTTAAGGGAGCTTGAAAGTACAGGCGTTGTTCCAAAAGTTTATGCTGTATATAAAAAAAATAAATTGCTGCCATTTGGTTCTTTGATAATGGAATATTTAATTGGGCGCCCTCTTAATTATAAAACAGACTTGGAAGTTGGGGCTGAGCTTTTGGCAAAAATACATTCTCATAAAGTAAAAAATAATTTTTTACTTCGAGCTGAAAAGCCATTTCAAACAATGTATGACGAATGTACAAAAATGTTTTCGGTTTATCAAAATTGGAAAGATAAAAACTCTAAGTCTGAAAAAATTATTTTGGAGCTTTTGAAAATTGCAAAAGACTCAGGGCTGAATTCGGACATAGAAAATGAGTGCATTATAAGTACAGAACTAAATAACCAAAATTTTATAATTGGAGATAATGTGCAAAATAGTTTTGTTATAGATTGGGAAAAACCAATTATTGGTGAAAAGGAACAAGACCTTGCACACTTTTTAGTTCCAACAACAACGAATTGGAAAACGGATGTGATTTTAACACAAGATGAAATAAACTTTTTTTTAAATGAGTATGAAAAGTTTTTAAAAGTTGACAGAGTAAAATTAAAAAAATATTTAATGTTTAATTGCTTGCGTGGAATAACTTGGTCGGCAATGGCAAATGTAGAATATTCGGGCGAAAGAACATTAAAAGATAAAACGACAGAGGCTAAAATTAAAAAATTTATTTCTTTGGAGTTTTTAAATTATATAAAAGAAAATTTTTTTTATAATAATTTTTAGGAGTTTATTATGGGCGAGTTTTTTAAAAAGCATTGGGCAAAGTTTACCTTGCTTGCAGTTTTTTTGATTGTTGGTTTGGTTTTGTTTTTAAATCAAACATTGCGAGAAAACTTTTTGAATGCTTTGGCTGTTTTAACCGGACCGGGTGGTGTCGAAGGTGTTGTTGAATATATTAGAAGTTATGGTGCTTATGCTGCAGCTATTTCTTTTTTTCTGATGATTTTGCAGTCAATAGTTGCACCAATACCTGCGTTTTTGATAACCCTATCCAACTCGGTAATTTTTGGTTGGTGGAAAGGAGCAATTCTTTCTTGGAGCTCTGCAATGGCTGGAGCGGCTATTTGTTTTTACATTGCGCGTATTCTCGGACGGGATGTTGTGGAAAAACTAAATGGCAAAGGAATGTTAACTTCGATCGAAAGTTTTTTTGAACGGTATGGCAAGTACGCAATTATTGTTGCAAGACTTTTACCCTTCGTTCCATTTGACATTGTAAGCTACGCTGCGGGCTTAACCCCTATGGGTTTTATTCCATTTTTTATTGCAACGGGTGTCGGACAGCTTCCTGCAACAATTGTTTATTCGTATGTTGGCGGAAAATTAACTGGTGGGGCAAAAGCTTTAATGACAAGCTTGCTAGTTTTGTTTGCCCTTTCAATTATAATATTTGTTTGGAAAAAAATTTACGATGACCGACAAGCTAAAAAAAAGACTAACGGCAACAATTAAATTTTTTTTAGCAATTGTAATTGGAGCTTTAAGTTTTTGGGCGCTAAAAAAATTTTCCTTTACTGAAATAAAAAACATAGTTCTTTCTTATGGTAAGACTGCACCTATTGTGTACATTGTTTTGATTTCAGTCTTACCGATTTTTTTGGTGCCCATTTTAATTTTTGTTTTAGTTGCGGGACTTATTTTTGGACTTTGGCAAGGTGTGGTTTATACTTTTATCGGTTGTTTTTTTAACTGCACCTTTATGTTTTATATTTCTCGTTTTATTGCTCGAGATGCTTTTAAAAAATTTTTGTTTTCAAAGCTATCACACAAGGTACAAAAAAAACTTTTTTCAACTGATCAAAAAAAACTCGGAGCTGTTTTTTTTGTTTTAAGATTAATTCCATTGGTGTCGTACAATGTTTTAAACTATGTGGCAGGCTTAACTGAAATTAATTTTTTTACATATATGCTAACGAGTTTAATTGGTTTATTACCGGGACTGGTTGTTTTTTTAAATCTTGGCGACAAACTTTTAATTCCTAAGTCAAAGGAATTTATAATTGCTGTTGGTTTGTTGCTTGCTCTTTCGGTGGTTTCGATAATTATTTTAAAACTTTATTTTGGTGATGAAAAAAATGGTGAGCATAATAATTCCAACATATAACGAAAGTAAAAATGTTTTACCCCTTTTAAAAAATTTACTCAACTTAAAAGGCGAGTTTGAAATGATTTTTGTGGACGCAGGTGAGGACGACACTTTTGAAAAAATTCCCGAGCAGAAAAATATTACAAAAATAAAAAGTGAAAAGGGACGAGCAAAGCAAATGAACGCAGGAGCAAAAATTGCAAAGGGAAAATACTTTTGGTTTTTACACGCAGACTCAAAAGTAAATCCTTATAGCATCACCGCAATAAAAAAATCAAACGCCGAAGTTGGGTGCTTTAAATTAAAATTTGACGACAATTCTTTTTTGTTAAAAATTATTTCCACATTTACAAATATTCGCGGAAAAATTATGAACCTTGCTTTTGGTGACAGAGGAGTTTTTGTGAAAAAAGATTTGTTTTTTAGTCTAGGCGGTTTTACGGAAATCCCGCTTATGGAAGACTACGATTTTTCTTATAAAATACATCGTGCCAATAAAGTATTTAAAGTTTTAAACTTACAAATTATAACTTCTGCAAGACGATTTAAAAAAAATGGAACTATAAAAACAATTCTCTTGATGAAAAAACTACAACACGATTTTAGACTCAACAAAAATATATGGAAGATTTATTATGAATATGAAAAATAAAGTATCAATGTGTGAAAAAACAAATAACGAATGTATTGAATGTAATTTATGCAAACGCAAATGTGACTTCTTAAAAAAGCATAATATAAATTTAAAAGATTTTACCAAGCGAAAAGATTTAGCGTCGAATTGTTTTTTATGTGATGACTGTAAATTTGTTTGTCCTAAAAAACTTTCGGGAAAAGAAATTGCTATTGAGTTAAAACAAAAACAAAAGAATAATTTTAACATCTATATTACAGGATTTTTAAAAAATCATTTTATAGGTAAAAATGTTTCTAAACAAAAAAGTGAAACACTTTTATTTTTGGGTTGTAATTTTCCTGCCTTTTATCCTGCAACAGCAAAGCGTTTGGTAGAATTTGCTGGTGAAAAAAATATTGACTTTATGATTGACTGTTGTAAAAAACCTATCGAGGATGTTGGCGGAAAAGTTTCTACACAAAGATTAGAAAAAATTTTAAAAATAAAGCAAACAAAAAAACTTATTTGTGTTTGTCCAAATTGTTTTTATTTTTTTAAACGCAAGTTAAATTTAGAAGTTGAATCGGTGTTTCAGTTTTTATTTGAAAACAATATTGGCAAAAATATTTTAGGCGGGGCTAATATTTTTCTTCCCTGCCCCGATAAAAAAACAAAAGAAATGTTTGCCTTTGTGCAGAAGTTTTTTGATAATTGCCAAACACCTTTTAGCGATGTTCAATGTTGTGGCTTAGGTGGAGGTGCTGGAAAAAATGATTCTGAACTTTTAAGCTTAATAAAAAACAAACTTTATAAACATAAAGCTGAAAATATTTATACTTATTGCTCGTCTTGTGCAAGTAGTTTTCAAAGCTTTGGTTTACAAAATGTAAAATATGTTCTTTCAGAAATATTGGACATTAATGAAAAAATTGAAACAAACTTTTTAAAAGGAAGTTTAAAATCAAAATTTATTTTTCACAAAAAATAATATACTAAAATTAAGAGGATGATTATGAATGAAGAAAAACTAAATTCAATTTTGGATAGTGGAGCAAGTTGTTCGCAAGTTATTTTACTTTATTTTGCTGAGCATTTTAAAACAAGCGAAGATGAATTAAAAGAAATAGGAATAGCTTTTGAGGCGGGAAACTTTCAAGCTAAAACTTGTGGCTGTGTAACTGGAAGTTATATAGTTTTAGGAAAACTTTTTTCAAATGACAAGCTTTTGCTAAAACAAAAGCTCATTCAATTTACAGAAAAGTTTACAAAAAAAAATTCAAGTGTAATATGTTCGGAGCTTTTAGACTCGGATATTTCACAACCGGAAAATTTAGCAAAGGCTTTCGAAAGTGGTAAAATCGAAAAAGTTTGCCCCCAAGCAATTAAAAGTTCGATTGAAATAATCGAGGAGCTTTTAAATTAGGGGGACATTAACTTTATTCTACTTCGTAAACATTACACCAGCGATAAAATGACTCATCGTAATTTTTCGCTGTGTAGCCGAGCATTTTCATAACAAGTTGCATATAAGCTGAGCGTATTCCGCCCGTGCAGTAAGTAATAATCACATCGGATTTTTTCAGTCCACTTGCTTGAAACAAATTTTTTATTTCAACATTTGATTTCAAAAGTCCGTTTGATTGAAAAAGATCTGTGAACTTAACTAAAACTGCACCTGGAAGTTTTCCACCCTTTGCTTCACCATATTTTTTTGCCCCCTTGTATTCGTCATCGTTGCGGGTGTCCACAATTTTGTAACTAGCATAATTGTTTCGTAAGGTTTCAGTGTCAATCGAAAAGTTTGGGTCAACAGGTTTTGTATCAACTTTTACAGGTGGAAGTTTTGCCCCTGTGCTAGATTTTTCAAAACCAGCAATAAGCATAGCAGTATAACCACCATCAACGAATTTAACATTTTTGTAGCCTACTGCTAATAGCTGCCAAACTATGCGACCTTCCTCGCCCCATGCTTTTGACGCTTCGCCAAAAACAACAATCGGCTTATCCATACTCAAACCTAACTCACCAAGTTTTTTATCTAGGCGAGCCTTGTCCAAGATAACTCCCCAGTTTGCATCTCCGGGTTTCCCGTCAGCACAAGTTGCCAACTCCGTCCATGACACAACAACAGCGCCTTTTATAGTGTCACCTTTTTTTCCACGGGCATCAACTAAAATAGCGTTTGGATTTACCTTGTCAGCACTTATTACATATTCTCCACTGAAAGAACTCTCAGGAAGTTCTCCACTTCCAAGAGCAAACAGCTCCATTCCAAAACAAGCAAGTAATAAAAAACTTGCTAAACCACAAATAAATCGTTTCATAAAATCCTCCATAGATTTTATTTTAATGTCAAAATTATATAAATAAATAAAAAATTAGTCAATAGATAAATAAAAGAAAAAATTATCATTTTTAAAAGCTTGCTAAAAGTTTTAGTTTTTGCTGGATAAATCAACGGTAACTTATTTTATGCAATAATGTTTTTGTTTAAGTAGAGGGGTTTATGAGCAATTTAAAATCTAGAGTAAAAGATTTTTTACAAGATGCAAGTAAAACTATATTTGAACATAAAACTATTTTTGCAACTTCGGTTTTAGCTTTGTAGAAAAACTAAAACAACTTTTTTATTTTTTTGCATTTTGTTATACTGTAGTTGGTCATCAAGATGAAAAACTTAAAATTTTTATTCGTATCTAAACCACCCTTTATTCTTTTTGTGGTTTATGTTCTTATTGTTGTAATATTTGCCGGAATTTTGATGTTGCCCATTTCAACGACAGGTGGCTCTGTTACAAATTTCACCGATGCATTTTTTACTTCCGCAAGTGCTTTTTGTGTCACGGGTTTAACAGTGGAAACAACTGCAGATTATTGGTCGACTTTCGGTCAAATTATGCTTTTGCTTGAAATTCAGTTGGGCGGTCTTGGTATTATGACAATTGCGTCTTTTATTGCGATGCTCACTAATCAAAAACTTGAAGGCAGTCAACGCAAACTTGTACAGGAAGCGACGAATTCACTCAATATGGGTGATCTTGCGGATTTAGTTAAGTTTATTTTAAAAAGCTCTTTTATAATTGAAAGTGTAGGAGCTTTATTGCTTGCTTTTTCATTTGTGCCGCAGTTTGGAATTTACAAAGGAATTTGGTTTGCTGTTTTTCATTCAATTAGTGCATATTGCAATGCGGGTTTTGACTTGCTGGGTAATACGAGTTTATGCGAATATGCATCAAATGTTTTGCTTCTTTTGACAATTTCAGCTCTCATAGTAATGGGAGGAATAGGCTTTCGAGTGTATGATAATGTTTTAAAAACACGGCAATTTAAAAAGTTGCGATTGCATTCAAAAATAGTTTTGGCAAGCACCGTAGGGCTTTTGCTTGGTGGAGCATTTTTGTTTTTAATAGTAGAATGGAATAATCCAAAAACGATTGGTGGCTTATCGCTTGACAAAAAAATTCTAACTTCATTTTTTCAGTCGGTAACTACAAGGACGGCAGGTTTTGCAAGTGTTGACCAACTAGCCATCACGGACGCTTCTGCATTTTTGATGATTATATTGATGTTTATTGGCGGGTCGCCTGCAGGAACAGCCGGCGGAATAAAAACAACAACTTTTATTACTTTGCTTGCTTTGATTTTTTCTATGCTTAAAAATAAAGATAAAATTGTAATTTTTAAAAGACGAATTCCGGACGAACTTGTAAAAAAAGCTTTTGCTGTATTCTTTATCAGTTTGTTGTGGTGTTTGATTGTTTCGTTTTTGTTGATGGTTTTTCAAAAAAATATTCCGCCGCTCGATTTAATTTTTGAAACCTTTTCAGCTTTTGCTACGGTCGGGCTTACACGTGGAGTTACTCCGAGTTTATGTATTGTTAGTAAATTTTTAATTTCTCTTACAATGCTTTTCGGAAAAGTCGGCGTGCTGGGAATTGCTTTTGCTTTTGCACAAAAAAAACGAAAAGTGAATTATCGGGAAGCAGAAGAAAAAATTGTTATTGGTTAGGGTATCTTGAAAAATTTAGCTTTTGGAAAGTGTCCTTAAAATATGATTTTTGTATTTGAAAATTTAATTAAAGATTTATAAAATTTAAATAAAAAAGGAAGTATAAAATGAAACCTAAAACTTTTACTGTAATGGGATTGGGACTTTTCGGAATGAATGCTGCAAAAACTTTAGCAGACTTAAATCAAAATGTTATCGTTATTGATTCTGATGAAGAAAAAATCAATCTTATTTCGAATTATGTAAGTGAAGCTTATGTGGCAGATATTAGTGTGCCGGGTGTTTTAGAAGATATTGGAATTCAAGATTCTGATGTGGTTATTGTTGCTGTGGGTGAATATTTTGAAGAGGCTCTTTTGGCAACTCTTAAATGTTATGACCTTGGCATAAAAGAAATTATTGTAAAATCTTCATCTGCAACGCATTCACGGATTTTGGAAAAAATCGGTGCTACGATGACCGTCATTCCAGAAGAGCAATCGGCGGTCAAGTTAGCTCATTCGCTTGTTACAAAAAACCTTATCGATATTGTGCAACTTGCAGAAGGATATTCAATAGCAGAAATTATTGTGCCAGAAAGCTGGGTTGGGCATTCTATTATTGAACTTGATATTCGTAAAAAATACGATATCAGTGTTATTGCTGTTATGCACGAAAATACGGTAAAAGTAAATCCTTCGGCGACAGAGGTTTTTCAAAGTAACGACCGCATATTTGTTTTGGGGAAAAATGTAAATATAAAACAACTGGAGCAATAATTTTATGACTATGAGTGCCTTAAAAAATTTCAGCTCTTTTGAAAGACGCCATAGATTTGTTGGTAGTTTTGAAAAACACCAAAGTTACCAAATTTTCAAAACTCGACAATTAAATTTGGAGACGATATTTCAGGCACTTAGTTTGATAGAAGTTTAAAACAAATTTATTTTCTTTTAACATTCAAGACGCTTCTTGGTACAATACTTGTAAAATAATTTTACAGACTCTACAAATCTCAATAATTCTGTAATTGCATTATTTTTGGTATAGGAGTCTTATGTTTTTGAAGTTTTATTTCTGTGTTTTTTATAAGCTCTGCTAATCTTTTTACAACAGGAACAACAACAGAATTACCTGCTTGTTTATATCTTTGAGTTTGAGAAATCTCTTCAGGAATTACAAAAGTGTCAGGATAGCCCTGCATTTTAAAACATTCTGTAGGGGTAAGTTTTCTTATACCATGTTTTGTTAAAATTAAAGGAACATTGTGTCCACCTGTTCCCATATTTGCAGTAAGTGTTGGACATAAACCATTTTTATTTTCGCGGACATAAACTCGTCGCCACTGGTAAACTCTGTCTTGGCGTACAATTTTTTTTGCAAGCTCATTATAAAATTTGCAAGATTCTTTTGTATAGTAAAACTTTGTTGCAACCTTTGTTTCAAAGTCAATAATATCGTCCAAATTTTTTGTCAAAGGAATAGGCTCAAGCGATTCCAAATTTTCAATAAAGCTTTTACTTAAACAGCCTACCACATAAACACGCTCCCTATTTTGAGGAATATTTCCATATTCGAATGCATTCAAGACAAAGCTTTTCAAATAATAGCCGATGCTTTCAAGCGTTTCTGATATAACCCTAAATGTATTTCCCTTGTCATGTCTGAGTAGGTTTTTTACATTTTCTATAAAAATAAATTTTGGTCTTTTCCCTTTGATTATTCGAGCAAGCTGGAAAAAAACTTCACCTCGTTCATCTTCAAAGCCTTTTTGATAACCTGCAATACTAAAAGCTTGACAAGGAAATCCCGCAACTATCACATCGCAGTCAGGTACTTCGCTAACTTGAATATTATGTATATCATTTTCGATTAGTTTATGGTTATGATTTGCTTGATAGGTTTTACAAGCGTTTGTATCTATTTCGTTAGCCCATATTATTTCAAATCCTGCCTGCTCAAATCCTAATTCAATCCCTCCAACCCCAGAAAACAAACCAACTACTTTTAATTGTTTATTTGGCATTGTATCGCCTTTCAAACAATTCATAACTACCAGTCTTTAAAAAATCTAACATATAAACCCCGTCATATCTTTTAGAAAGTTTTACACTATCAATTCCTATATTATCCAACATTTCTTTTGTAACAGGTTCACCATAACTCAAAGCTAACACATCTCGTAAAATCCATTTACCAAGAGCAGTGTTTGGATTGCTCATTAAAGCCTTACCACCATCTTGTGCTACTTTCATACTTAATGTGTCACCACTTGGGAGGATAACATCAAAGGGTGCTGTTTTATTATCTTCTGTGTTGTAAATAAAAAAATCTTTTTTCTTTTTATGTATCCACACAGGAATTATAATGTACACTTCATCTTCATCTCTTTTTCTCCCTCTTGCACACCATTGATTTAACCCCGATTTTTTCTCAACTTTTTTCGTTATTGGGCTATATAATGGTAAAACTATATAATCAATTATCTTTGGCTCTGCTACTATTTCAGGACTTTTATTAAAATTAGCAAATAATTGTAATAAAATCTCGTACGGGTCAGTAATAATTTCAATAGGTATTTGGGCAAGTCTGTTTTCTTTTGGTGTTAAAAAACGCTTAAGCAATACACTTTTCGAATTGTTAAAAGAGTATTCATTTTTTTCATCAGAAAAAATTATGCTTTCAGGTTTTTCTTTCAATATGTGTAGTTGCTCTGTTTGTATTAAATCCATATTTTCTTCATATAAAAACATTTCCCCTTCGCATCTTGTAACTAAATGATAAATCATCTTGTCTACTTTACAAATACGCTTTGTGCTTTCAATGCGTTCATTTCGCATTTTGGATATTAGTTTGATTCGTTCGTGGACTTCTAATGCTTTTAAACGAGGGCTAATTTTATTAAACTCTGCAATTTTTTGAAAACTTTCTCCTTTGCCGTGTATAAAAGTTTTTAAGCCTACTCCAAGTGTTTTAATTTTTGCATCTGCTGATACATCACTCCTTGCAAGGTTTAGAGCAGTAAAAGTTCTACAAAAAATATTTTCCATTGACCTATAATGTAAATATGGTATTTTATTATCAGAAAAAAGCTGAGACAATTTGCCCATTATTTCTAGTAATTTTAAGTATTCAGTTTTTTGTTCTTTTTTTTGCTTATTAAAAAAAGTATCCTCAACATTCATTTTAAGTATTGTATAAAATTAGCCTAAAATCTTCAAGTAGCAAAAAAATGTAAATATAAAACAACTGGAGCAATAATTTTATGACTATGCAGTTTGGAAATAATAATAATAAAAGATGAAGATTTTTAATTTTATGGTAATTTTTCAATTGTATTAGTAACCTATTTTGCACAATAATGTTTTATTAGCGAGAGGAGTTTATGAGCAATTTAAAATCTAGAGTAAAATATTTTTTACAAGATGTAAGTAAAACTGTATTTGAGCATAAAACTATTTTTGCGACTTCGGTTTTAACATTTTTGTCTTGTTGTTTTTTGATTTTTAGTGAAGATAAAAGTACAGTAGCAAAAGAAGTACTTGAGCAACTTATAAAGGCTTCTTTTTTTGCGACACTGATTTCACTTCCTGTAAGTCTTTTAACCGAAAACTTTTTGTCGGTAAAAAAATATAGTATTCAAATTTTAGCTACAATTGCTTCGGGACTTTTAGCTTATTTTGCAAGTAGTGGTTTTGGTAATTCAGTTTATAAAAATCTTTATTATTTTGGGCTTTTTGGTTTTGCAACGCTGATAACTATTTTTATTTTTATCCCAAAAGAAAAAAGCAAAACCTATTTTGCCTGTCTTTTAAAAAATTTTTTGTTTACCCTACTGATGTCGGGAATTCTTGCTGGTGGGCTTTCTATTTTAGTTGCAGCCTTTGAAAATTTAATTTATATGTTTCCAAAAGCTTATCGAGTTTACTATTGTTGTATAGCTTTTAGTTTTACAGTTTTTTTTGTAAATGTATTTAGTTACTTTTTATTTTCTAAAAGAAATGAAAAAAGTTCAGGCAAAGCTGTTAAGATTATATTTTTATATATATTGTTTCCTTTGTATTATATTTTGCTTTTACTCCTTTACACCTATCTTATAAAATCTTTAATTTTATGGAAGTTGCCACAAGGACAGATAAACTGGTTTGTTTCTTTCGCCTGTGTTTTTTATTTTATATTTTATTTTGTTTTGCGAGAATATGACGAAATTCCTGCCGTAAAACTTTTTTACAAATATGGAGCAATTGTTTTAATTCCGTTAATTTGCATACAAGTTATTGCATTTTTTATACGGGTAAACGCTTATGGATTTACCGGTTATCGATTTTCAAGTTTGCTTTTTATAATTTTTTCTGCTATGATGGTTGCAATTAGTTTTGTAAAAAAATTAAACTTTGAAAAAACGGCTCTTTGTTTACTTTCGGCTTTTGTACTTTTTGCGTCTTGTACTCCTTGCAATTTAATTGATGTGGCATATAAAAGTCAATTTTCCCGAATGGAAAAAATACTATATAAGTATGAAATATACGACGGAGAAAAACTTTTATCTTATGATGTAGACGCTTTCGATGCTAAAATAACTGACTCCGATAGAGAAAAACTTTTTGGTGCTGTTAATTATTTACGCTACGAAACAGATAAGAAAAAACCGGCTTGGTTTGAAACTCAAGTCGACGCGGATAAGAGCTATAGAATTTGTTTTGGTATATCCCAAACCCCTAAAGACACAACTGAAATCAGATTTGATATTAACAACTTTGATGATAATAAAACGACTTTTGACATCGCAAACTTTTCTACGATGTATCCTTTTATTATATCTGATGGGACATATACTTACGATTATGAAAATAAAGAAAATAAAAGAATTAGAGAAATAAAATCTATCGTTATTAAAGGATACGATCTTACCGATTATCTATTGGATATGGTAGACAAAAAAGATCCACCGAAATACATTGATTTTCCAACAGGAACTCGAATTTATTTTACTCATATCTATTTTCGCTACGATACCGTTTTAAACGAATTTAAGTATTATAATTTAAAGGGATATGTTTTAGAAAAGTGATATTAAGACGACTTGTCCTTGTTTTTAAAAATTATTCTCCAGTTACAAAAGTTAAACGTTTTTGTCCCCTGCAATGCACCCCGCAGAATAAGCATCGTTTATAATTTTAACTGCACTGCTTGTACCGAGTCTTGTAGCACCAAGCGATAAAAACTTTTTAGCTTGCTCTAATGTTTTAATTCCACCCGAAGCTTTAATTTCGGTTTTACCTTTTAAGTATTTTTTGAAAAGCAAAATATCATCGTAGCTTGCACCTCGCGTTCCGTAACCCGTCGAAGTTTTTATAAAATCCGCACCACTTGTTTCTACAAGTTCACACGCATCTTTTATTTGCTTTTCATTTAAATAACAAGTTTCCACAATTATTTTTACTAGCATTTTATTTTTGTGAGCATATTCGCAAATAGGTTTTAACTCGGCAACACAATATTCTTTTGCCCCTTCCAACAACTTTCCAATATTGATAACCACATCGACTTCCTCCGCCCCCAAACCAGCCGCATCTTTAACTTGCATAAGCTTTGCACTCGCTGTTGACGAGCCAAAAGGAAAATCTATAACCGTACAAACTTTAATATCGGCGTTTAAATTTTTTCGGGCATAAGCAACCTGAGTTAAATTTACACAAACAGAAGCAAAATCATAATTGTTCGCCTCTTCGCAAACCAAAAGAATATCCGCCTCAGTTGCAGTAGGCTTTAACAAAGTATGGTCAAAGTATTTTGAAAATCGTGTTGTCATAAAATCCTCTCCTTAAATTATAATTATATAAAAAATTTTTTCAAGTTACATAAATTAAGAAAAGCTTAATCTACGAAAATACCACTCCCGCCACGGACGGCGGGCTAGTACATAGCAATAGTGAGTTTTGAATTTTCATAAAATTTATAATAGAAAATTCAAAACTAGACCACCTTGAAAAACAAGGACGTTTTTTCAAGGTGATTTCGCGACAGGGATACAAAAAGTTTTTCACATTTTTGCAAAACTGTGAAAAAAACAAAAGTCTTGCGTCAATTTTAGCACGACTTTTGGTCGGAGCAAATGCGGAGTTTTTTGTTAGCCTGTTTTTTTGCGTAAACCAAGTTTAAAGACGCAAAAAAGACGTCCACCTATTGACAAAAAGAAAAAAATAAGATATAATTTATAGTATAAAATATCATTAAAAAGGAGTTGACAAATATGGAAAAAATTAGTAGACTTACCCCCCC
>JARGFC010000037.1:0-10925 GCA_038397925.1 Treponemataceae bacterium | reverse complement strand
ATTTGTGAAATTATGTACTTATATTTCCACTTTAGAAAAACATCCGTGTTTTTCTAAAGTGGACAGGTTTTGCAACTTGGCAAAAGTGTGTGTTACAAAACATCGCTGGTGCTTTATACTAGCCCGATGTCCGTGTCGGGAGAAAAAAACGTCCTTGTTTTTTCAAGGTGGTCGAGTTTTGAATTTTCGATTTATAATGCACGGAAAATTCAAAACTCGCAAAAGTAAAATACTAGCTCGCTGTCCGTGGCGAGGGAAATAGTGTTTTCTAGTATTGAGTTTTTTACGAAGTTATGCTACAGCAAGGAGCGTAGCTCTGGTTCGCTTAAGCTGGAATTTTTGTGCGTCAAAAATTCCAGCTCTCGTTGCCAGATTTGCGTTGTAGCTCATCGCTAGTTTGTGACCCTGAGTTATCCGAAACGAAGGGATAAGCGTTTTTCGCAAAGCACGGACAAGTCTTATAAATGTTAATAATGCGAACGGCTTTTATTTTACAAACTTCGGTTTGCTTTCTCGTCTTGTTTTAAAAACTTATTTTTATTATATTTACACTATGCATGATAATACAAAATTAGTTATTCACGGTGCGAGAGCTAATAACTTAAAAAATATAAATGTTACCTTGCCTCGGGAAAAGTTGATTGTAATTTCGGGGCTTTCGGGGTCGGGGAAAAGTTCGCTTGCCTTTGATACAATTTTTGCGGAGGGGCAGCGGCGTTATGTGGAATCCCTTTCAGCTTATGCTCGTCAGTTTTTAGGTGTTATGGATAAGCCTGATGTGGATTATATTGAGGGACTTTCGCCTGCGATTTCTATTGAGCAAAAAACGACTCACAGCAATCCACGCTCCACAGTAGGAACGGTAACCGAAGTTTATGATTATTATCGATTGCTTTTTGCCCGTATTGGAATTGCACATTGTCCGTCTTGTGGGAAGGAAATTCACGAGCAGAGCGTTGACCAAATTGTTGATAGCATTTTGCAATGGAAAGATGGCACTCGTATTCAAGTCCTAGCTCCTATTATAAGAGGCAAAAAAGGCGAACATCAAAAAATAATTGTTGATGCAAAAAAGGCAGGTTTTGCTAGGGCGAGAATTGATGGACTTGTGGTGAATTTAGATGAAACTATAAAATTGGAAAAGCAAAAAAAACACACTATCGAAATAATAGTTGACAGGATAAAGGTTTCACAGGACGCTCGTTCACGAATTGCGGAAGCTGTGGAAACTGCTTTAAATAGTGCGGGAGGGATTTTGCTTGTAACAAAGCAAGAGCCTGAAAGCGACAAAACAGACGAAGTGTTTTTTTCGCAAAAAAATGCTTGTGCGGATTGTGGGATTTCTATGCCCGAACTTTCGGCTAGACTTTTTTCGTTTAACAGTCCCTTTGGTGCTTGCCCTGAATGTACAGGCTTGGGAGAAAAAAGCGACTTTGATATTAATTTGATTATTCCTGATAAAAGCCTTTCGTTTAACGAAGGTGGTTTTGCTCCCATTAAGCCAAAGTCTGCTTGGAATAGAGCTCAGTTTTCAGCCCTCGCCAAAAAGTATAATTTTTCGTTGGACGCTCCAATTTCAGAGCTTCCCAAAAAAGTGCTAAACATAATTCTTCACGGTTCTAACGGAGAGGAAATAAATTTTAATTATGAGCGTTCTGATGGCTCGGGTTCTTCTCGCTTTAACAGAAGTTGGGAAGGAGTTATTCCTTTGTTGCGAAGAAGACAGCAGGAAAGTTTTTCACAAGGTATGCGTGAATATTATAACAAATACAAAACTGCAAGTCCCTGCCCTGCTTGTAAGGGAAAGCGTTTGCGTCCTGAAGCACTTGCAGTAAGAGTAGGTGGAAAAACCATTTATGAACTTACAACTCTTTCGGTAGCTGATTCTATTATTTTTTTTGATAAGTTAAAATTAACCGAAACTGAAAAACAAATCGCTAGCCAAATTTTAAAAGAAATAACTTCCCGCCTGCAATTTATGCAAAATGTTGGCTTGGATTATTTAACTCTTGAACGTCAAGCTTCCACGCTTTCAGGCGGAGAGGCTCAACGTATTAGGCTTGCCACGCAAATCGGGTCGAGCTTGATTGGGGTTTTGTATATTTTAGATGAGCCTTCAATTGGACTTCATCAGCGGGACAACCAAAAGTTAATAGACACCTTGCTTTATTTACGCGACATAGGAAACACGGTTATTGTTGTAGAACACGATGAGCAAACCCTTTTGAATGCCGACTACATTGTAGACCTCGGTCCCGCTGCAGGTGTACACGGTGGCTATGTTGTTGCTGCGGGAACTGTTGATGAAGTTAAAAAATCAAAGGAAAGTCTTACAGGGCAATATCTTGCAGGCACTTTAAAAATGTCAAAGCCTGAAAAACGGCGTGCAGGCAATGGTAAGTTTATTGAATTAAAAAATGTTACTGAACATAATTTAAAAAACATTTCTGTAAAAATTCCGCTTGGAGCTTTTACTTGCATCACGGGAGTTTCGGGTTCAGGTAAGTCAACTCTTTTAACTGATGTACTGTTTCCCGCTCTTTCAAATCGTATTATGCGGAGCCGTTTAAAAGAGGGAGCGTATAAAAGTATAACTGGTTTAGAACACATTGACAAGGTAATTAACATTGATCAAAGTCCCATCGGTAGAACTCCCCGCTCAAACCCCGCTACCTATGTAGGAGTTTTTACGGACATTCGTAACCTTTATGCTAGTCTTCCTGAAGCTAAAATGCGAGGCTTTAAACCCGGACGATTTTCCTTTAATGTTCCCGGCGGACGCTGTGAACATTGTAAGGGAGACGGTACTATTACAATAGAGATGAACTTTTTACCTGATGTTTATATAACCTGTGATGTTTGCAATGGAAAACGCTTTAATCGAGAAACTTTGGAAGTGGCTTTTAAAGGTAAGACTATATCCGATGTTTTGAATTTTACAATTGATGAGGCAGCTGATTTTTTTGCGTCAATTCCGCACATTGCTCGAAAGCTGGAAACACTTCGATCTGTCGGCTTGGGTTATATAAAGCTTGGACAATCTGCTTTAACTCTTTCGGGAGGTGAGGCACAACGAGTAAAACTTGCTAATGAACTTGCTCGGCGTTCTACAGGTAAAACGCTTTACATTTTAGATGAGCCGACAACAGGTTTGCACTTTGCCGATATTAAGCAACTTATGGAAGTCTTACATCGTTTGGTGGAACAAGGCAATAGCGTTATTATGATTGAGCATAATCTGGATGTGATTTTACAAGCCGACCATATAATTGACTTGGGACCGGAAGGCGGTGTCGGTGGTGGAGAAGTTATTGCTGTTGGAAGTCCTGAGGAAATTGCACAATGCGAAAATTCTTACACAGGCTTTTATGTAAAACAAATGCTCGAAAGAAATGAATAAAAGCTTTGCTTATAATTAACTCAATTGATTTTAAAAACTGTAAAAAGATTTCTAAAAATTGTCCACTTGCAATAATATAAGTTTTAATATAATATGACTGTGTGATAGATTTGCATACACATTCAAATGCCTCGGACGGAACCTGTACACCTAGCGAGCTTGTCGAGCAAGCAAAAAAAGTGGGCATAAAAACCTTGGCACTCACTGACCACGACACGATTGATGGGCTTGAGGAAGCGAGAGCGAAGGCGACTGAATTGGGTTTGAATTTTATTGTAGGAATTGAGTTTAATATTGAAGTTGCGTTTGGCGAATTTCATTTGCTTGTTTACGGAATGGATGTAAAAAATAAAAAATTTTTAAGCTTAATTGAAGAATGTACAAAAAATCGTATCGATAGAAATTTAGAACTTTGTGAAATGTTTGTAAACAAAGGAATTTTTATAACGCCTGAGATTTTGCGAAAAAATTTTTCTGGACAGATTGGACGCCCGCATTTTGCCAAAATTCTTAAAGAAATGAAACTCGTGAAAAGTATGCAAGAAGGTTTTGATAAATTTTTAGCGAACGGAAAACCTTTTTACTTAAAAACTAAGGGGCTTGATTTTGAAAAAGCTCTATCAACAATTCATAATGCAAATGGTGTTGCGGTTTTAGCTCATCCGATGTCCCTCTATCTTTCTTGGAAAAATCTTACAAAAAAAATTATCGAATTAAAAGAAGCGGGCATCGATGGGATTGAAGCTTGGAACGCAGGAACAAAACCTAATCATTGCAGACGCTTAGAAAAACTTGGAAAGGAGCTTGGGCTTTTTGTAACGGCGGGTAGCGACTTTCACGGAAAAAATAAAATAGGACATAACTTGGGACTAAAGTCAACAGGTGGCATAATCGAAGAATTTTATTATACGGACAATTTAAAGCCCGCTTTAGAAAATCGTAAATCAATTTTGTAAAAAAAAAATAAAAATACAAATTGCTTGAACTATTTTTAATTCTGTGCTAAACTGACTTATGGATTTTAAATTGATGCAAGATGGTGGAAGCCAAAAAATTTCTCAGTTAGAAAAAGAGTTAAAGGTTTTAAAAGAATCTTTGAAGTCTGCAAGCGTTGCTTTTGGAACAAAGCTCTTAAATAATTCGGCACAATCTAAAACTGAAACTTTTGTAACTGAGGGACTTTTGGAAACTTGGTTGAATGATATCCATAAAAGAAAAGAGCAAACCGAAACGATTTTAAAAATAAAAAATGTACTCGATAGAAAAGAACAGTTAAAAACTTTAAATTCTGAAGTTACAAAAATAGTTACAACAAAAGAAAAAAATATACAAAAGCTAAAAAAAAGTTTTGTCCTTTTAGCTTACGAAAATCATCGAGACGAATTTAATGACATTATTAAACGCCTGCCAGAAGTTTCAAAACTTGAAGAAAAAATAGAAATGGAAAAAGAGAAAATTGCGAGGCTTGATTTTGAAAGCGAAGACAAAAATTTTTTAGATAAAATTATGCCAAGTGTAAAAAGTCTTTTTTCAAAAACCAAAGTAAGTAGCACTAAGCGCAAGCTAAAAAAGACTTTGCAAAAAAACATTAGTGAAATTTTTTCTGATGATGACTTTGATAATTTATGTGAAATGGTCGATGAGCTTCCCGAAGATTTAGCCGAAGTTATAAGTTTAATAAAAGAAGACAAGGAATCAAAAAATCTTGCAAGCTTAAAACTTTCGGAGCTTGAAAACGATGCACAAGCAAATGACGAAAGATTGAAAAATCTTGATGCCTTAAACAATTCAAAAAAACAAATTTCTAACTTGATGCAAGAAATAAAAGTCTTGGATTCAAAAATTGAGGATACAGCAATTTTAAGTTGTGAAAATTATGTTGCAAGTTTTTTTGACTCGGACGGCGAGCCTTTGGGAAAAGAGGAAATCAGCGAGCAATATAAAACTCAGCTCACAGAAATAGGCGAGTTAAAACGCAAACTTTTTAATGCAAAACTTAATATCGATATTGCAAAATGTGAAAAGGAAATTACAGGGCTTGATAATAAACTTAAGGCGAACTTGAATAAAATAGATAGAAATAAAAAGCAAATCGAAAATCTTTCTACTGAAATTAAAATTGCTCAAAGTGCAAATGCCGACTTTCGTTCCACTATTGCTGACTACGAAAAGGAAATATCATCGATAAGGGGAAAGCTTAAAAATATTTAAACTTGAATCTTGGATTTGGCTAAGTTTATCTTTGTAACCTTAAATATATTTTTTTGTTAAAATTAAAGAAATGAAAAAGATGTTTTTTGCAAGCTTTTTATTTTTTTTGAGTTTTGAATTTTTTGCAGAGCCGATAAATTTTCAAAGCTATAATTTTATCATTGATTTACCAGAAGGTTTTTATTTAGCTGACTCAAACCAAAAAGATCGTTATTTATTTTCAAGTACAATTTTACCCTGCGAACTTCAAATTTCTTTTGATGTAAAATCTCGTTTTAAAACAATAAAGAATGCAGCGGAAAGTATTTTTTCACAGCTCAAGGCAGGTCACAAAGAAATTGAGTTTTTTTGGTGTGAAAAAAAAGCCTTGTTTTCGACAATGGACTTTGGACAAAATTTTGAGTACACAGGTTCTGTTTTAGTTCTTGAATTAAAAGATGTATGGCTTACATTGACGGCATATTCTAAAGCGAGCGATGCTACACTTTGCGAGCCTATGCTAATTTCAGCTTTTGACTCTGTTTTTACAACAAGCGGTTCTTTTTATGTACCAGGGCCTATTACCTCCTGCCTTTTCAAGCGTGAAACTAATGTCGCAAAAACAATAAACTTTCACGATGAAAGCTTAAACTTTTTTGTTGACAAGCTTGATGCACAAGCAAATAAAAGTGTTATAGATCGTGAGTTCAAACTTTTAACCCATTACCTTAATACTCAATATGTTATTTCAGCTTGGGAAAGATATTACAGAAATATTTTTCGCGACGCTTGGCAGAGGCTTGAATCTTTTTCTTTTGCCGTTAAAAATTATTTGTATAGCAAAAATCTTTTAGCGGACAAAATTGCCGTTTCAAAAACCCTCATGTCATACACCCAAAAATTTACCTACCACCGCGACCCACAAGGAAGCGACTTTGTAAACCTAGTAAGTGCGGTTGAAGATGGAATAGGCGACTGCGATACTCGAAGTTTGCTCTTAAATATTGTACTAGCACAACTCGGTATAAAAAGCGTCAGTTTTATTTCACCCGAGTTTAGCCACGCAATTTGTGGTATTGCTGTTGATGGAAAAGGTGCAAAATTTTTATACGCTGGCGAAAATTATTTACTCGCTGAAACAACTGCAAAGGTGGGGCTGGGACAAATTGCTGCCGACCATGCCGACAGCTCAAAATGGTTTGCAGTAGAATTTTACAACTTGCCAAAGTAAGAAAATGCAGTCGTCTTTTTAAAGATTTGAAAAGAAAATTCTCTTTTTGAGAATCAACCTTTATAAGACTTATCCGTGCTCTGCGAAAATAGCTTATCCCCTCGTTTTGAAACTCGGGGTTTTAAAACTAATGGTGAGTTACAACGCAAATCTGGCAAAGTTGGGGCAAGAATTTTTGACACAAAAATTCTTGCCCTTAAGAAAAGCATAGCCGTACAATGAAACTCGCTATAAAATCCATTTAACAAAAGAGCAGAACGCAAATTAAACACTAAAGCGTAAACTTCATAAAACAAAAATACAAAACGCTTTCACCGTGCATACTTACAGGAAAAGTTTTGTGATAATTTTCGCAAAACAAAACCTTCGTATATCGGTTAAATTTAGCAAAACTCCTCATCAACTCGCTTGAGCGCTTTTACAAAAAGTTTTAACTCGTCAAAGCTTGTTTCGTTTCCTAGCGAAATACGAAAGGCATTCATTTGTAATTCTTTGGAAACGCCAAGTGCATCTAGGACGGGGCGTTGGAGTTTTGAGCTTGAGCAAGCTGAGCCTGTGGAAATATAAAAACCTTTATCCGACAAAACACGCACCATTATTTCGCCTGTAATTTTTTTGTGTGCTAGCTGTAAAATGTATGGTGAAAAATTTTTGGATTCAGCTTGGCGGGTTTGGGGAAGGATAAAAAAATTTGGGAGTTTTGAAATTTCGTTTATCAAAAAATTCATTTTAGAATATGCGAGTTCTAAATTTTGTGTAAAATTTTTTGCGTATTTTTCGAGAGCAAATTGTAAGGACAAAACTCCTGCCAAATTTTCTGTGCCAGAGCGAATACCACTTTCTTGATTTCCGCCCTTGTTAAAAACTTCGATTTTGTTTTTAAGAAAAAGCAGACCAATTCCTCGCATTGCACCGATTTTGTGCCCTGAAAGCGAAAGAGCATCTACACCAAGTTCTGCAATATTAAAAAGATTTTTTCCCACAGCTTGGACCGCGTCCGTGTGAAAAAAAGTTTTTCGTCCTGCTCTTTCTTTTAAAGCTTTTGCAATTTGCGGAATTGGTTGTAAGTTTCCAAGTTCGTTATTTACTGTCATTATCGAAACAAAATTTGTATTTGGCTTGAGCTTTTGCAAAACTGTTTTTGCATTTATAAAACCACTTTTGTCGCAGGGAACTGTTAAAATTTCAAGCCCTAATTTTTCAAGCGACTTTTTGTTTTCACTCAAAGCTTGATGCTCGACTGCACTCATTGCAAGGCTATAATCACTAAAATTATTTCGCGCTATGTTAGACAAAATAACAATGTGGTCGCTTTCAGTGCCACCACTTGTAAAAAAAATTTCATTGCTGTTTACACTCAAAACTTGGGCAATTTTTTTTCTCGCTTCTTCTAAACGCTGTCGAGCTTTTTTTCCAAGCTCGTGCTTTGCCGAAGGATTTGCAAAAAGCTCAGTTGCTATTTCACAAGCTTTTGCGTTTTCTGTTATGTTTGGAATTGCAGTTGCAGCCCAGTCTAAATAAATTTTAGGCATATTTAAACTATATCATAAATTAAAAAGACTTCAAGTCCTCAAACAAAATTAGAGTGAGACTTGATTTTATTTTGATACTTTAGTAGAATAAATTTGTTAATATAATATGAAGAATTTTATTTTAATTTTATTGATTTGTTTTTGTGTTTCTTGTGCCCATGTGCCTAAGTCAGAAGAAGTTCCTCTCGACTTGGGATATGAAGAAATTATAGTTTTAGCCCAACGCGAATCTGATGCAAATAATCACCGTGGAGCAAAGGCTTATTATCAAATTATGATTGAACGTTTTGGAACTGACGCAAATGTTTTAAATATTGGAGAATTTGAAATTGCTCATATTTTGATCAAGCAAAAAAAATACGAGCAAGCGAGGGTTTTATTAAATCAAGTTTTAGCTCGCTTTGAAGGAGCGGGTAGTGCTATGCTAAAACCTGAATACAAAAAGCTTGCAGAAATTGATTTGAAAAAAATAGAGGAGCGAACGCCCAAGAAAAAAGACGATGAATAATTTTTTATTTATGGGAACTTCGTAATTTAATATGAAACAAAAAACTTTTGTTGTGATAATTCTTTTCGTTTTATTTTCACAAAAGTTTTTATTATTTGCAGAAAATTCAAAAATTTCAGAAGAAGAATGTCTGTCCTTTGATGAGCTGAGGCGAGTTTTGCCTCAGTTGGATATGCCTTTTCCTATTATGGATGAGCCTAGTGAGTTTTTTCCTGATGGTCATCCTATTCCAAATGAGCAAGATATGGAAAATGCTTGGCTACACTTAAAAGCTTTTTGTGAATCATATCCAGAAGTTAGCGATTTAGTTTTTGATAGCGAAATAGATGAATGGTTTATTGTTGTAAATGGTAAAAAGTATTTTTGGGCTGATGGTAGAATTTTACCTGAAGACAAAAAAAATTATGCAAATGATTTTAAACCGATATTTAGATATTCGTATGAAAAACATTTTTTTGAAATTCCCGATGACAAGATTGACGAATGCTTGGAGTTTCTAAAATGGGAAGAAAGTGAGCGTTTAAAATATTCTGCTTTAGAAAACAACACTTTTTTAGCTTCCGAATTTTATGGACCTATAACCGAAGAAAGCATTAGAGAAAAGTTGGTAGAAGTTTTGTTTTTGGGTAAGCGGGTTTATGTTCACGAGTATATCGTAGAAAAATTAAAAGCTGTTAACAATAAAATTTTAGCTCAAAAAAACACCAAAAATGTAAAAGCCTTTTTGAAAAACTTTGCAACGGTTTACGGTTTTAATTGGAGTATAATAGCATACACATCTGGTATAAGTATGCATGGATATGGACTTGCGGTGGATGTTATGCCAAAAGATTTTGGAGAACTTAATGCATATTGGGGATGGGAAGCAAAGACTAATGATGAATGGTATCTTTTAAAACTTTCCGAACGCTGGCATCCACCGCTTGAGGTTGTAAATGCTTTTATAAGTGAAGGCTTTAATTGGGGCGGATACTGGACAATTTGGGACACAATACATTTTGAGTTTCGTCCTGAGCTTTTGTATGTTTGTGATTTTACTTTTTATGACACAGAAAAATTTTATTTGGAATCTGAAATTGAGCTTATGGAAAAAGAAATAGAGGAAAAATTGCTAAAAGAAAGTGAAGAAAAAAATTTAATGACAACAGAAGAAGAGCCAACAGAAAATGATTTGATTGATGACGAAAAATTTGAAGACTAAAAATATTGTTAGTAGGAAAAAAATGAATGAAACAATTTCAACAAAAATATCTATGCATAAAATAAAAATTTTTTTTACACAAAACCCCGTTTTAACTCTTTTAGCAATAGCCTTAGTTTTGGCAAGTTGTTTTTTACTCGGTTTTCTTTTGGGGCGAGTGATTGAAAAACTCCACGCAAACAAAAAAATAAAAAAAGAACGAGCAGATGCTTTAAAAAAATCGAGGGCGATTTTAAGGGGACAAATTTACGAAGAACTCGCCCCATTTTTTCCAAACTTTCCGGTAAATCCAAAAAGCTTAAAATTTTTAGGTAAACCTGTTGATTATATTGCCTTTGTAGGTTCAGCCGAAAACCCAGAAATAATTGAGGAAATTATTTTTATAGAAATAAAAACGGGAACAAGTACTTTAACTCAATGTGAAAAATCGATAAAAAAAGCAATAGCGGAAAAAAAGGTGCGGTTTTTAGAATACAATATTTAACTTTGGCAGTTAAACCGCAATAGCCTCGTTAGCAAGTCGAGTGATTTGCATTCTGCTCTCATCGCTTGCGAGTTTTATTGCTGTTCTACGGCTTGCTCAAGGTTAGGAATTTTTGTGCGTCAAAAATTCCTAACCCAACTTTGCCTTTTAGAAGATTCTATAACTCATCGATTTTTGCTTGGGAAAGACCTGTTACCTTAACAATTTTCTCCACAGAATCACCCAACTGCTTTAATAATTTAGCCGTTTCTAACTTGTTTTTGTATGCACCTTCTGCTAAACCTTGATTTAAGCCTTTTTGTATTCCAAGTTTTTCACCTTCTAGTAAACCTTTTTGTATACCACTTGCTTCACCTTTTTCATATCCTTCAGATATACC
>JARGFC010000036.1:0-43660 GCA_038397925.1 Treponemataceae bacterium | reverse complement strand
CCGTGTTCAAAACATCGGCAGTTTTGATCTCTCCATAGGTGTCCGCTAAAAACGCATTTAGGAAGCTGATCAAGGCTTTGTTTCCTTTTTCACCTTTTGTAAACATAAGCTTAAAAACCCAGTCAGTTTTTGGGTCAAGTAAATTATCTAAACTCATAATAAAACTCCTTTTTTTTTATAAGTTGTTCTATTACTAATAATAGTAAAAAAAACCAAAATGCACACAAATTTTGAAAAAAAAGTTTCACTTTAGAAAAATGTCCATATTTTTCTAAAGAGGTCGAGTTTTGTACTAGCTCGCGTTATCCGTAGCGAGAAGTTACACTTTAGCGAGGAGCGTAGCTCTGGCTTGCTTAAGCGGGAATTTTTGTTTCAAAAATTCCCGCCTTCATTGCCAGATTTGCGTTGAAATTCATTCGTTAGTTTAAGACGCCTTGCTTTAGGTGGGCAAGGCGATAAGCGATTTTCGCAAAGCACGGACAAGTCGTACAAGTGTTAAATTACAAAAACTTAATGTTGTTTTTCAAAAGTGCAATTATTTTTTAAAAAATCTTGCTATTAAGTTTTTCAAAAGTTTATCGCCGGTTAAAAATAAAAGTGCTACACCTACAAAAGCAAAAATTAGGAAGTTTATAAAAAGTGGGAAGCCCTCGCTGATAAGGCGTCTGTGTCCCGCAAAAAGTGTGTAAATTTTTTCGCTAAAAAGCAAAAGTGGCAATGAGGCGATTATAGAAAAAATTGTAATTTTGATTGTGGCGAAAAATGTTGTGCTTAGAATTTTTTTTATGTTTAGATTTTTGTTTTTTCTTAAAAAGATAAAAAGGCAGAGGGCGTTTGTAGCACTTGCTATCGACAAGGCTAGGGCAATACCTCCGCCAACCATCGGTTTAACCAAAATGCTAGCAAGAAGCATATTTACCGCAAAACAAATAACACCCGCAATCGTGGGGTGTTTTGTGTCTCCCTGTGCATAAAATGCGGGAGCAACAATTTTAGTAAGCGATATAAAAAACAAACCGAGAATATGGAAATTAAAAGCTTGCATTGTTAGGCGAACAGAATTATCGTCAAAGTTTCCAATTTTATAAACAAGACTTATAATATGCTCGGACGAAAAAAAAGCAAAAAAAGTTGCAGGTATTGTAATCAATGCAACAATTTCTATGGCTTGTAAAAAAAGTCCTTCAAAACTTTTCCAGTCTTTTTTTGTGGCGTAAGCTGAAAGATCGGGCAAGATAACCGTTCCTACAGAAATCACAAAAATCCCAAGCAATAATTCTTGAAGTCTCAAAGAATATTGCAAACTTGAAAGTACTCCCAAGCCTGCATTTTTTCCAAGTCCGCTAGCAACTAAATCATTGAGCTGAAAAGCCGCCATCCCAAAAAGCGTAGGAACAATTAAACGAATAACTTTTTTTGTGCCGTCGTTCGTAAAAGCATTTTTCAAACTCGTAAAAGAAAAATACTGCCCAGCTTTAAAAATAAAAGGCAGTTGAAAAAAAGCTTGAATAAACCCACCCACTATAACACCAATAGACATTGCAATTGCAGGATTATCAAAAACAGGTGTGAGCAAATGAGTAAAACTTATTATTGCGATGTTAAAAAGTATTGGCGTAAAACCTGAAGGCGTAAAAACTTTTACACTATTTAAAATGCCTTGAAAAAAAGCAGCAAGAGAAATTACAACAAGATATGGGAACATTATCCTTGTTAACAAAACAGTAAGTGGAAAATCCTCTGTGCTTTCTGGAAAAAAAACTTTTAAAATAATAGGTGTAAAAATAATTCCCAAAACAACTGTTGCCGTAGTTAAAAAACTAAGGAGCGTAAAAATTGCCGAAAGAAAGTCTCTCGAGTTTTGTTTTGCGAGTTTTTTTTCTTCGGTGTTTTCAGCTGTTTCAAGCTTATGAAGATATTTTTTAAAAGTTGGAATAAAAGCAATAGTAATACTATTTTCTGCAAAAAGTCTTCTTAAAAGATTAGGAATTAAAAAGGCAACTGCAAAGGCATCCGCAAGTAGACCCGTTCCCATAAAAGCCGACTTTGTCATTTCTCGCACCAAACCTAAAACACGAGAAACGAAGGTTAAAACCGTAAGACTTAAACCATCTTTTAACATAGATTTTTTTTTCGATAAATTTTCTTTTTCAGTCATGTACTACCTAAACTAAATTGTGTGAGTTTTGAAAATCTTGCAATAATACGTTGAACTTATATTGTAACTTTTAAATAAAAAATTTCAAGAGCTAACTTCTTGTGTTTTTAGCTTTTAAAAATTTGTAAAAAGTTTTTTTGTACTTGTGGTAAAAGTTGTTCGTATAAAAATTTTTCGCTTAAAGTATTTTTGTCTTTTGTAAAATCATCTTCAGTTCTAAGGGCTGCAATTTTTTTTGTTACTGCAATTATATCTTTTGGTAAGGAAAAAACTTCGTCTTTTAACTGCATATACGGGGCATCAGTTTCCGTTAAAATATATTCTAACGGAAAATTTTTTGCTATATCGACCACATTTTTTTGACCTCTGAGCAAAGCTTTTCCCAAAGAAAAATATGCATTTACACCACGCTTTAAAATACAATTTGCTTCCACTGCACTTCCCGACCAAGAATGAAAAACTACACTTGGAAGTTTTTTTAAGTCTTTAATATTTTCAAAAATCAAATGATTTGCCTTTCTTAAATGAAGTAAAACGGGCAAGTTAAATTTTTGTGCGAGCTCAATTTGTATATGCCAAACTTCCAACTGCTCTTTAAAAGTTTTTTCAAAAGATGAGTTAAATAAATCAAAACCCGTTTCGCCTATTATGTGAATTTCCTTTTTCATCAAAAGCTTTTCAAGATTTGCTAATTCGTCAGTAGTCGGGTTTTGCGGATGAAGTCCAAAACTGTAAAAAGCTTTTAGTTTATTTTTAAGGCAGAAGTTTTTTGTAAATTCAAATTCTAAAAACTTATGCGAGCTTGCACAAATATATGTTTCCTTTAAAGTTTCAAAAGAAAAATTTTTAAAGTCAAAAGCTTTTGCCAAATCGTAAATATGTAAATGAGCATCAACAAACATTTTAAAGCTTGAGTTGAAATCCCAAAATTAGTTTCCTGTGCTTTCAGAATCTTTGAGTACCCGCTTTTCAAGCTCTTTAATTCGCTCTTTATAAAACTCAATTTCATCTGGCACTAATTGCGGTTCAAGTGGTTCTTTTTTCAAAGCATTATGTTTTATAATTTCAGCGTTTAAATCTGTGATTTTAGTTTTAAATAAAAAAGGCTCACCAAAAGAAAAAATCTTTCCGTCTTCCGTTAGATAAAGTGGCAAGTTAATAACCTCAGGATATTTTACATTTTCATAAGTGTCCTTCGATGCAACTTTTCCCGGACCTGCTTTCATCGGTGTTAAAGTTATATAATAACTATTGTCGGTATACTTTAATTCGTAAATGCCGTTTTCGTAATTTCGCAAAGTTGTAGCATTTGCAGTTATGCAAGAATAATTTACAGCTCCTCGAGTTAAAACTCTAGGTATGGTAAAACTCGTGCCCTCACTATCTGAAAACTTTGCTTGCTTTTGAGTGTTTTCCAAATCGTCCAACCAATACCGAAATTTAAAATACTCACCATCAGTAAAAAAATAAGCATCAAAATATTTTGGCGGTTCATTCGCATAAAGCATAATTCCGTCTTGAGTTCCCTGCTCCGTCCAAAAACCATAAAGCGGGCTTGCATTTTCAAACATAGCAGAACGAGCTTGCTCATCGGTAATTCCGTACGGACGCACTTCCTCAGGTAAAGTTTCCTTTGAGCTTGTATAATCCTGCCGTTGAAAAAAAGATGTAAATAAAAAATCATCAATTAAACAAACAGGCATATAAACCGACTGCTTCATTCGTGGGTATGTAATTTGTAAAATATTCAAACCTGTAAAATTTTCCACTGTGGTAATTCTAGTTGTAAAATTCCCAAGCGGTTCATAAACATATGTGTAATAAGGCTTCAACACAATTTTCATATTTAAGTTTCCACTTTCATCCGGTTGCGAAAACTCAACAAAGCGTCCGCCATTTTCCCAAACACCGTAAATCGGTTCTTCAGCAAAAGCAGGCACAAACAAAGCAAGTATACAAAAAAGAAAAAACACCCTAAACTTCATAACTAAATTATACAAAAAAGACAAAAAAAATAAAAGCCTTAAAATATTTTTTTCAGGCGATGAAAGTACTTTCGCAAATCCAACTAAAATCTAAAAGCTACCAAATTTTAATCATCGCAGTCGCAACTTCTAGCATTTCAATTGCCGTTTGTTGATAGTCGGTAATTAGATTGTAAATTCCGTCTTCACTTAAAACGCCTCGTTTAATCGAAGGCGGGATTTCACCTTTTTCATCTGCTATCAAATCGTCGTCTCGTTGTTCGCTATAATAATACTTCGTCAATTTCTTATATTCTTTTTGACTTGATTTTATCTTGTTCAAAAGTTTATTTACTTTTTCAATAATTTCAATTTGCTCATTTAAAATATTTTCAAAATAGCTAATGTGCTTAAATTTTTTCACCCCAATCTCCTTGTCTTCAAAAAACAAAAAAGCTGACGATTGTAACAAGAAAAAGAAAGTTTTTCAAGCTCACTTTGCTTTTTATTTTGCTACCACTGATTTTTAACCGTTTTACAACTTGGGCTTTTTTGCGAAAATAGCTTATCCGCTCGTTTTGGATGACGAGCGGTCGCAAACCTAGCGATGAGCTAAAACGCAAATCTGGCAATGAGGGCGGGAATTTTTTCTCCAAAAAATTCCCGCTTAAGCAAAGCGGAACCGTGCAATGAAACTCGCTATAAAATTCATTTAACAAAAGAGCAGAACGCAAACGCTAAAGCGTAAACAAGCAGTCTTACAATCTAATACTAAATTCGCACCGAATGCTTCCTATGCTTTTCTATTCTCAAGCTGTAAAATAAATTTGTTATAAACTAAAAGGCTTTCTTGCCTAAAACACAATATTTTACTTCACACAAAATAATAAATTGTCTTGAATATTAAGAAAAATATGCAAAAGGATAAATAAAAAAAACTAAAAAATTTTTGTCTAGTATTGATATTTTAACATTGACAAATATTTTTTTTCTTGCTAAAATTATAATATATACATTTTTAGCAGGAGGAAATTATGAAAAAAGCTAAAATTTTTGCTTTTGTTGCATTTACATTTTTATGTATGACAACATTTGCACAATCTAAAACTTCCGTTCCCGGCTTGAGTTTTGCAAAGTTGGACAACGGTTTGGAAGTGTTCATTTTGGAAAATCACAATCTGCCATTGACGCGAATCCAAATTACGTTCCGATGCGGAGCGTACACTCAGGAGCCTGAAACAGCAGGGTTGTTTCATTTTTATGAGCATTTGCTTTTTAAAGGTAACTCGGTTTACAAAACCGAAAATCAATTTTCAGGAGCAATGAGCGACCTAGGAGTTGCAAGTTGGAACGGTGGAACGAGTGCCGAATACGTAACTTATTTTTTTACAGTGCCTTCGGACAAAACCGACGAGGGTTTGGCATTTTGGTCCTATGCAGTTAAAGAACCTCTTTTTGACGAGGAGGAAGTTGAAATTGAAAAGGGAGTTGTAATAAACGAAATCACTGGTGATCTTGCAAATCCACAACGAGCTTTATGGGCGGCTGTGCAAAAAAACTTGTATCCCAAGTTTCCGTGGCGCCGAGATGTTATCGGAACACCTGATCACATAAACTCAGCAACACCTGAACTTATGCGTCAAATACAGCATAAATATTATGTACCAAACAATGCTGCAATTTTTGTTGCAGGAGATGTTAACCCGAAAGAAGTGCTTACCCTTGTAAAAAAACATTATGGGGACTGGGAAAAAAGCAAACCACTACCTGCAATGGAACCGCAGTTAATGCCTGCACAAAGTAAACCGCTTTATCTTGTTTTTGAACACGAAAGCTTACCACAAGGGCTGGCGGCTGCAGAACTTTTATATCGTGGTCCGGATGTTATTCGCACACCCGAACCAACATACGCAGCCGATGTTTGGGGAGCTTTACTTGCATCTCCAACAGGCAAGTTCAAGCAAAATATGTTTGACGCTTTGCCAACTCTTTACGAAAAGAACGAAACAAGTGCTTCATATTTTACACAACGAGATGGGGCTGAAGTTTATTCAACAACCCTATTTTTAGCAAACGGAGAAGTTCCGCTTGCACAAGCTGCAAAGGATTTCCAAAAAGCTTTTCTTGATGAAACAAAAAAGATGGTAGCTGATGGCGATTATTTTACAGCAGAAGAATTTGCAATTGTAAAACGCCGACTTGAAGACGACCAATTTTGGGCCTTGGAAAACCCTGAAAATTTTGTTGAGTCTCTTTCGTTTTGGTGGTCAGCAGCTTCTGCCGATTATTATTTTGACTACGTAAAAAAAATGAACGGTGTATCAAAAGCTGATATAAATAAATTCTTAACTGATTATGTGGTGAACAATGTGCCAATTGTTTTGGTGATAACAAATCCAAAAGATTACGCTCGTGAAAAAGCTCATTTCGATAAGGCGGGCTTTTTACGAATCACCCCTGAAAATGCCTTTTGGTGGAGGAACAAATAATGAAAAAATTTATCAAAAAAATTTTAACCTGTTTTGCAATACTTGCGTTTATCGCTTGCGAAACTATTCCAAGTAGTGGTTCAAGCTATATGCGCAAAAACGCTCCGACTATTTCGGAGTACACTTTGGATAACGGCATCAAGCTAATTGTTAAAAAGCAAACAACAAACCGAATTCGTGTTTTAGATGTTCGTTATGTCGGAGGTAATGCTTTGTTGCCTGCTGGACAAGATGGCATTGAGTATTTAACTCTTTCCTGTATGCAGCGTGGAAGTGAAAAATATTCAAACGATGAAATCAAAGATCTCTTGCATAAAACATCTTCCACTATGAAATACGGTGCAGGGCTTGATATGTCTTGGTCATATATGGCAACTTTGGACAAGTATTGGGATGAAATGCTTGATGTTTTTACGGACAGTTTAATCAATCCTAGCTTCGACGAGGAGCAATATAATTTTGCACGAAACGAGGCGGAAACGGCTTACTTAAACAGCTTAACCGATCAGTATGAACTGATGATTGACAAACTCACATCAAAATCAAGAGCTGGTCATCCTTACGGGAAATCTGCAAGACCTACTTCAGACTCCTTAAAAAATATTAACTTGCCAGATTTGAAAAAATGGCATGCTGAAAAAATGACGGCAGATAGAATCTTTGTTGTGGCAGTTGGCAATTTTAACGGTAAAAATTTAGCTTCTCAATTAAATAAAACGCTTGGAAAGTTACCGAAAAAAGACACAAAAATTCCCGAAATTCCACCTTTGAATTTACAAACAAAACTCTACAAAGAGGAGTTCAAAACTGCAAACGGTTCGGCTTATGTTCGAGGTGACTACGAAATTCCCGGACGCACTTCACCCGACTTCCCAAAACTTTTACTTGCGTACAGCATTTTGGACGAACTACTTTTTACTATTGTCCGAACTGACCACGGAGCAGCGTATTCCGTTTGGTGTGGTGTTCACGGATTTAAGCAATCCTATGGCTCGCTCGTGATTTATCGCACAGATGTTCCATCCGAAGCAAAGCTTTACTTTGATGAAGCAATTGCGGTCTTAGCTTCGGGAAAAACCGTCAAACTAAAAGATGACGGGAAACCCTATAGGTACGCCCCAATTGCTGAAACTATTGAAGCATACAAAGCAAAATATAAAAACGCTTTTTTTGCGGGACAGTTTTCCAATGCAAGTACGGCAGCTCAAATCGCAATGAGCTACTATTACAAAAACAGCCCGATAGAATATTTGCGACTAATTGACGAAATCAATGCGGTTACACCCGAAGATGTTATCGAAGTTGTGAACAAATATTTAGTAAATGCAAAAATTTCGTGGATGGTCGTTTCCGACTCAGCAACTCTTTCAAAATTAAAAACTGCAAACTACGAAAGATTTACTGGAACTAAAAGATAACTTTTATTATTGATCTTTTTAAGACTTGAGCTTTTTTGCGAAAAACTTTTTCCTTCCGCCTTTGGTTGTGGGCGGAAGGTCTAAAACTCACCTTGAGCTTTTTACGCAAAGAGACAAACTTATCCGTTAAAGTTGCGATGAGTTTTTTACGCTTAATTAAAGCGTAGTCCAAGGTTTACGCTTCAGCGTATAATTTGCGTTTTGCTCTCATCGTTTTGAATTTCATTGGTGTTCTACGGTTCGCTTACGGTTAGGAATTTTTGTGCGTCAAAAATTCCTAACCCTTTCGTTGCCAGATTTGTGGTGAAACTCATTCGTTAGTTTAAGACCTCAACCTCCTTCGCTATCTTGACATATTTGAAAAATTTTGGTATACTACATCTGCTATGAAAACGGAAAATCATTCAATTGAGGATGTACTATCAAGAAATGCCACTTCTTTTTTTATTCCGCCCTTTCAACGTTCATATGCTTGGGGTAAACCTGAAATCACCCGTTACTTTGATGATATTAAAAAAATCATTGCTTCCGAATTAGATGAAAATGTTCGAGATAAGCAAGAACATTTTTTCGGCACGCTCGTTTTAAAAAAAGAAATTAACGGCATCGAAAATAGACTGATAATTGTTGATGGGCAACAACGACTAACCACAACATTACTTTTTTTGATTGCTTTACGAGATACCGAAACCAAGACTGAAAATAAAACTTATGTAACAAATAATTATTTAAAAAATAACGCATCAAATTTTGAAGACAAGATAAAACTAAAACAAGTGTCGCGTGATTGGGAGGCTTATAAAGCTTTAGTAAACAATGATGAGAATGTTCGTGGTAACATTTATAAAGCATACGAATTATTTAAAAAGCTTATCACAGAAGCAAAGCAAAATAATCCTAAAATTACTTTTGAGAATTTTATAACAGCTATACAACGAATAAATGTTGCAGTTATTTTTTTGGATGAGCGTCCTTTTAAAGGAGAAGATCCACAAATAATTTTTGAAACTCTTAACTCACTTGGTAAGCCTTTAACTCTTTCGGATCTTATACGCAATTTTATTTTACTGGATTTGGATAGTGAAAGCCAAACTAAACTCTATGAAAATACTTGGTATCCGAAAATTGAAGCGGTGCTAACTGAGAATACTTCAAAATTTTTTCGAGATTATTTACAAGCTAAAAAAATGGAGCAATTAAAAGTTGTAAGCGATAATAATACAAAAGAACTTTATAGAATATTTAAGGATTATGTAAATGAAAAATTTGAAGATAAAAAAATATTTATAAAAGATATTGTACCATATGTAATTTGGTATAAGTGGATAATAACTGAAGTAAACACCGATACAATATCAACAAATAAAAAAAACAATGAGACAATAAAAGAATTGCTACGCAATATTTTTCATGACATTAAGGCGGATGCTTTTAAACCATTTTGTTTGTGTCTACTAGAAAAATATGCTAACAAATCTTTAGATGATGAAAATCTTATTTCTATATTGTTTGCTATTCGAACTTATTTAATTCGTCGTCGCCTTTGTGGTTTAGCACAAGGTGAGAATAAACACATTGTTATATTATGTAGAAAGGTGCCTAATCTAGTATCTGGAGAAGTTTCTATATTTGAACTTTTAAGCTCTATATCATATCGACTACGACTTCCAAATGATAATGAAATAAAGAAACAGTTGAGCGAAATGAATTTTTATGAAGGTATGAAAAGATATAATAAATTTATTTTAGGTAAGATTGAAGAACATAATTCAAAGGTTGCGGTTGATTTTAGAAAATCGGAAATAACAATTGAACATATTATGCCTCAAACTCTAAATGACGAGTGGGAACGTGAGTTAGGTAAAAACTTTTTAGCTATTCATAATAATTATCTACATAACATAGGTAACCTAATTCTTACAGAATTTAATAGTGAGATAGGTAATCAATCGTTTACAAAAAAGAAAAATAAGTTACAGAATTCTACGCTTTCATATAGGCGTGATATTTTGAAAATGAAAACTTGGAATAAGCAAAGTATACTTGAACACCAAAAAAATATGGCTGCTTATTTTTGTAAAACTTTTCCCCTACCCGATAAATACAAAAATGCAAATAATTGGGATAGTAGTATAATTGAGCGGTCGACTTTTTCACCTATGGATGATGACATCGGAGAAATTGTAACAGGGAATAGACCTGCACAAATACGAATTTTTGATAAACTTATTCAAGTAAATTCTTGGCAGGATGTTTTTATAGCTTTGCTAAACTATCTAAAAGAAAAAACTCCTGATGATTTTGCATTTATTCTAGATAATCAATATGAATTATTTGGAAGAGAAGCAACAGTTATAACACGAAATTCATTAAACTATATATTAGAAGATAATATATCTTATACAAAAAGATATAAAACATTTAGCGGTAGTTTTTTAGATGAAGCACGAGATTCTAATAATGAGCTTTATATACATATTAATTGTTCTGCAGAGATTTTTATGATACGTATTAGAAATATTATGGAAAAACTTTCGATAGATAGCGACGACATAGAAATAAAATTAAAAGAAAACTAAAATAACAGACACATCTTCAAACAAATAAACGATGGTATTTTTAAGCCCCCAAACTCCTTAGCTATATTGACATATTTGAGAATGTTATGTATAATCGAAAAATTGGGATTGTTCAAATAATTTAGGTGTAGGGAAGGTTGAGTTGGATATTATAGTAAAATTGGTTATAGTTTTGATGTTTGGCTTCGTTGGTGGGCGAGTAGCTAGGCGAATGCAGTTGCCCTCTGTGTCGGGATATTTGCTTGCCGGTTTATTGTTGGGACCTTCGTGGGGGCTTATTTTTAAGGGCTTTGATGGTTTGATAAAAGTTGCTGACCAAAACTCTTTGCTGATTATTAGCGAAATTGCTTTGTGTTTTATTGCTTTTAGTATTGGAAGTGAGTTTGATATTAAAAACATTAAAAAAAATGGTAAGGCAATTATTATATTGACTACTGCAGAAGTTATTGGAGCTGTGTTGGGTGTTTTTTTCTTGACCTTGTTTTTGCCTAAACCCGATGATTTTCAAAAATTGTTTTCGCTTTCAGGATATACTCCTTTTGCAAAACCGAATATCGCCTTTAGTTTAGTACTTGCAAGTATGTCTGCTGCTACAGCACCTGCGGCAACTCTTTTGGTTGTAAGACAATATAGGGCATATGGACCTGTAACAAGATCTTTGTTGCCCATTACAGCTTTGGACGATATTTACGGAATTGTTATTTTTGGTTTTTGTATTTCTATAGCACAGACAATTACTCCGGGAGCTACCGTTGAGTTACCGCTAGCACTTATGATTTCAAAACCATTTATAGAAGTTTTTGGCTCGTTATTGGTAGGTGGTGTAATTGGTTTTATTTTGGCAACATTGGCTAAAATATATGACCGTGAAAGAGATGATATTCAAGTGTTGGCAATTAGTGTGGCTATTCTTTCGATTGGCTTATTCAAATCCTTTTCCTTTTTGGACAAATATGGTATTTCACTTTCCCCTCTTCTTTCAAATATTGTAGCAGGTTCAATGGTAACGAACATGACTCGGCGTCCCGATAGGACTTTTAATGCTTTAAACGACTTTTCCAGTCCGTTTTTTATTGTTTTCTTTACTATGGCGGGTGCCAGCTTGGATTTAAATATTTTGAAAACAAGTGGGCTGGTTGCAGTTATCAGTTTAGTTTATATTTTAGCACGAGGATTGGGCAAATATTTAGGAGTTTATTTTGGTGCGATAATTGCAAAAAGTGATAGCAATATTAAAAAATACTTAGGTTTGGCGCTTTTACCACAAGGTGGTGTTTCTATTGGATTATTGGTAATTGTAGCAACATCAATGAAAGCAATGTATCCGCTTGTTTCTACAATAATTATGTTAAGTATTTTAGTATATGAAACATCAGGACCAATCTTTGCGAAAATTGCTATTTCAAAATCAAATGAGATTAATGGGCTTGATAAATTACAAGAATTGTCAAATATAGAAATAGAATAGGAGGCTTGAATGAATGTATTATTTATAGTTTTGAACGATTTGGTATATTTGGACGAAATATTGGAAGAATTGGTTAATCAAAAAGTCAAGGGGGCTACAATAATTGAATCTCAAGGAATGGCTTCTGCCATTTTGCACAATAAGGGACTAAATTTAATTTATGGTAGTCTTTTCAAAATAAGAACCTCAGAAATTGATGAGCAGTCAAAAACAATATTTACAGTTATAAATGATGAAAAGACCTTGGAAAATGTTGTAGAAGGGATAAACAAAATTGTAGAAAGATCTAAAAAACGAGTTATTGGGTTTATGTTTACTGTTCCTGTTTCTGGAATTTACCCACTAAAGCAAAAACAAAAGTGATATTTATAGCAGTTGTTATCTAAGTAAGGTAGGACTGATTTTGCAAAATAACTTAATGATTCTTTGAAAAAACTTTGTTCAACGATGCTAAAGTAAATATTGGTGAACAAGGTTACTGGAAACAACTGCAAATTCTCAATAGTGTTTTTAAATAGATAAAAAAGGTGAGTGGAGCAATAAAAGACAGGTGAAAAACATATCACATTGGTGAAATCTTATATTATGGATTGCATAATGCATATCTAGCAAAAATTTGTGTAGATTTTCAAAATTCGATAGCTTATATGGAAATATTATGGCGATTGTAATAAATTTGAAATATAAGGAAAATACTAGAGATAGTACGTGCGAACAAGCAAAGTTAGAATTAATATAGGAGATTAGGATATGTGTTTTAAAAATGATAAAAAAACTGATTATGATCATATTAAAACTAAAGAGGAATACTTAAAATTGTTTCAAGACGCCAAGAAACAAAGTAACAAGAAAACCAAAAAAAGTAAAAATAAAAAATTGAAAAAAGCTCTGAAGCACGCTCTTGATATACGCAAGTTTGAAATTGAACTTTATTGGAAACGGACAGCGTTTTTTTGGGCATTTATTGTTTCAACCTATACGGCTATTTTTACGCTCCTAAGTAAATATTTAGATAGTTGGTGTTGCGAAAAAACAATTTTAAAAATTATAATTATTTGTCTTTCTGGATTAGGGGTGTTTTTTTCTGTTGCTTGGCATATGGTAAACAAAGGTTCTAAATTTTGGCAGGAAAACTGGGAAGCACATGTTTCACTTTTAGAGTACGATTTTATGGGACCCCTATACGATACATTTTTACATCCTAGAGAATATGGTAGTTTCTGGCATCCGTTTAAGGCATACGATTTTTCTGTATCAAAAGTAAATCTTATGGCAAGTTTTATTATGATTTTGTTGAGTTCGATATTTTTTATCGGGGTAGTGATGGTTTTTTTTGAAATCGATTTTTTTCGTTTTTTGAAATCGATTAATATAACTTTCTTAATTCCTATAATCATTTTAGTATCAATAATATTATTTATGGTGTGCTGTTGTAAAGGTCATGCTGATATTGAAAAGAGTACAGATGAAAATGAATTAAATATGATTAAAATCAAAAAATATAAATAAGATTTTTATTACTTTATCAGAGTGGATAGAGATAGAATTTGATGAGGTTGTACTAAATTATAATGATGTACTCATTACGAACTTATAACAATCAAGTTGTTTTAAGTTTGTTATATGAGGTTTCAAAATTTTAACAGCTGGAGAAAAGAAAATATTAGATGTTTTTTCTACATTCAAGTGGGTTTGTTTCAATTACATATGAAGGTGATTTTTCTTTACCAGTGAGCAATATTCATAACATATTTGATCTGCTTGCCTAAAAAAACTCCCCGACCTTTTCTAAATTGTATCGTAAAACAACAAGAGACACACAAAGACCTTTTCTAAATTGTATCGTAAATCCCCAAATTTAATCCAAAATTGCACTAAAATAGGAGTTTAGGCATTGACAGATTTAAAAAAAAATGAGAAAATATTTCTGCTAAGATTTTATTTCATAAACAGGAGGAAATTTATGAAAACAAAAAATTATCCAGCAGAACCTTTTAGAATAAAGGTTGTGGAAACTGTCAAAATGATTGACAGAGAGCAGCGAGAAAAAGTTGCGAAAGAGGCGGGGTACAACACTTTTCTTATCAACTCGGAAGATGTGTACATTGACTTGCTCACAGACTCAGGTACAAATGCTATGAGTGACAAACAGTGGGCGGGAATGATGATTGGTGATGAAGCCTATGCGGGGAGCCGAAACTTTCATCATTTAGAGGAAACTGTGCAGGAGATTTTCGGGTTCAAGCACATTGTTCCGACACACCAAGGTCGTGGAGCCGAAAACTTACTTTCGAAAATTGCAATTAAACCCGGACAATATGTTCCCGGCAATATGTATTTTACAACTACTCGCTATCATCAGGAAGCAAACGGTGGTATCTTTGTTGATATTATAAAAGATGTTGCTCACGATGCTGCAAAAGAGGTGCCTTTCAAAGGTGATATCGACCTTGCAAAACTCGAAAAACTGATTAACGAAAAAGGTGCTGAAAACATTGCTTATGTTTGCTTGGCTGTTACCGTAAACCTCGCAGGCGGTCAACCTGTTTCAATGAAAAATATGCGTGAAGTTCGTGAACTCACAAAAAAGCACGGCATCAAAGTTTTCTTTGACGCAACTCGATGCGTTGAAAATGCATATTTTATAAAAGAACAGGAAGCAGGCTATGCAAACAAAACCATAAAAGAAATTGTGCATGAAATGTTCAGCTATGCGGATGGTTGTACAATGAGCGGTAAAAAAGATTGTATTGTAAACATCGGTGGTTTTCTCTGTATGAACGACGAAGAGCTTTTTCAAGCCGCAAAAGAATTTGTCGTTGTGTTTGAGGGAATGCCTTCATATGGTGGTATGGCTGGTCGTGATATGGAAGCAATGGCAATCGGTTTGCGTGAATCGCTACAGTTTGAATACATTGAGCATCGTATTAAGCAAGTGCGTTATTTAGGCGACAAACTTTTGCAGGCAGGCATTCCGATTATTCAACCTGTCGGCGGGCACGCTGTTTTCCTTGATGCACGTCGCTTCTGTCCGCACTTAGACCAACTGCAACTTCCTGCACAAGCTTTAGCGGCAGAACTTTACATTGAGTCGGGCGTGCGAAGTATGGAACGAGGAATCGTTTCTGCAGGACGCGACCCGAAAACTCGCGAAAACCACATACCAAAACTTGAAACCGTTCGTCTGACAATTCCACGGCGAGTTTACACTTATAGCCATATGGACATTGTCGCCGATTCTGTTATCAAATTGTACAAACACAAGGAAGTTATTCGTGGGTTGAAGTTTGTGTACGAGCCAAAACAATTGCGATTCTTTACTGCAAGGTTTGAGCATATTTAAACTCACTTTCAAAAAAGCCTTTCAATTTATTGGAAGGCTTTTTCAGAGGTTGATAATTTACTTTTTAAAACACAAATTTTGAATACTTGCTATCCCATCCAACTGTAGCGAAAGCCTGTGAGGATGTTTATAAGAACGCAACTCATATGATGTATATGAAGTCAAGTTTTATTTTTTGCAAAGTTTATGCATTGGCGTTTAGTAGCGTTCTGCTCTCATCGCTTTGAGTTTCATTGGCGTTCTACGGCTCGCTTAAGCGGGAATTTTTGATGCAAAAATTCTCGCCTGACTTTGCTAGATTTGCGTTTTAGCTCAACGCTAGTTTAAGACCCTGAGTTATCCGAAACTCTCCTTAAAAAACACCCTTGTTTTTTCAAGGTGGTCGAGTTTTGCAACCTTGAATATTTTGCTTGTTGCAAAACATCGCCGTTGTTTTGTACTAGCTCGCCGTCCGTGGCGAGAATAGCGTTTTCGCAGAACACGGACAAGTTTTACTTATGTCAAATTAGACGCTATTAGTTTTATATTTTTTTGTATAATTCCAAATGAGTGGCGTCTTATGATTTACACTAAAACGATGGATGCTTAAATTTATGACAAAACGGGGTAGCCTAGATTTTTTTTCGATTTTTTAGTATGATTGGATGTTCATGAAAAAGTTATTTGCGATTGTTTTTACTTTAACTTGCTTTTTGACAAGTCCCGCACAAGAGTTTTTAGTAGGGACGGACACAGGACTTTATAATGTGGAAGGAGTTCCATATCAAATTTTTTCTAATATTGCCATTTACTCAATTCAGAAAAATGCAGGGGTTTATTTTTTCCTGACAAATAGGGGAATTATGAAAAGTGAGGATTTACGAGATTATTCTTTTTTGACAGAAGGCTTGCCCAAAAAAACTCTAAAACTCGAATCCAATGGAAAATTTAGGCTAACTGAAAAAGTACAAAAATTAAAAGACCTTGCCTTTCATCCTGATGACCCAAATATTTTTGTTACAGCGACTAATGCTGCTGTTTTTTTGACAACAAACGGTGGAAAGTCTTGGCAGAGTTTAGGCACTTATGGAAATACAAACGGAATTAAGGCTGTTGCTGTAACGAATTTACCTGACAAAAACGGTATTTCACAGTTGACGGTTTTTGTTTCCACTAGTATGAATGGTTTGGCATGGAAGCAACCTTTTGTGAGTAGATATTGGTATGACGCAAATGTTGGTTTGGCAAAGGGACCCGAAGGTCCTGACGAAGTTTCCGATATTTTGATTTACAAGGATGGAACAAACAGACAGGAAATTTTTTTGGCACAAACCTTTAAAGGTCGCCTTTTTAAATATAATTGGCAGTTTAAGATTGCCGTTTTAGTTGACAATAAAGACAAAAAAATTTCTTCCGCTAAATATTTAGATAGCTTAAATTACACATCGACTGTTTTAACTGGAGTAAAAGAAAACGAAGTTTTTGTTACACCTGTTTTATTTCCCCAAGTTTATTCTAATAAGTTTTATGAAGCTTTATCAAAACAAATTACCAAGTCTCTTACAAGTGTAAAACTAAAATCAGTAGGGATTTTTGGAACACTAAATTGTGCGTTTATTGACAAGGACGTTTTTAAATTGCAAAACGATTTAACCTTAAACGAACTTTTTGCCTTACGCCTAAAAGAAAAAATCTCCTGCTACACTGAAACTGCAAATGAAAAAAGAGCAATCTATCTGCCGCCCCATAAAATTAGTGAAATAGATTCGTATTTAGCTTTGATGAAAAAAAATAATTTGAACGCTCTTGTGATTGATATGAAGGACGATTGGGGCTTTATACGCTACAATTCCACAGAGCCAAATGTAAAAAAAGTTGGAGCTGTTCGACCTACAATAATCCTTGAAGAGCTTGTAAAAATTGCAAAGGAAAACGATATTTATTTAATTGCTCGCTTGGTTGTTTTTAAGGATAAGGAATTTTATTATTATGCCAATGGAAATTATGCCGTCAAGGATTATACAACTGGACGAAGCTGGAGAGGTTATGATGTCAAGCCTGATGGCACACGAAATTATTATTACGAATACTGGGTTGACCCATATAACGAGAAAGTTTGGAAATATAATACAGCAGTTGCAAACGAATTAATTACTCGTGGTTTTGACGAAATCCAGTTTGACTATATTCGCTTTCCCACAGACGGCGACAATTTACGCAATGCTTATTATCCAGCAAAGAGCGAAAATATGGACAAGGAAAGTGCAATTATGTCGTTTTTAGCGTACGCCCGAAATCATATCAAAGCTCCAATTTCTATTGATATTTACGGAGTGAATGGCTGGTATCGCACGGGTGCAAAAACAGGGCAGGAAGTGGAAATGCTAACTGACTATGTTGATGTTATTTGTCCGATGTATTATCCAAGTCATTTTGCCCAAAGTTTTTTAGCATATGAACCACGCAAAGAACGCCCTTATCGTATATATTATCAAGGCGCTTATCGATCAAAATTTATAAGTCGAAACAAAAACATTATCCGCCCTTGGGCACAATGCTTTTTTATTAATGTATCATACGACCGACAATTTTACGGAGCCTATTATGTCAAAAGTCAAATCACTGCACTTTCCGACTCTATTAACGAAGGCTTTTCCTTTTGGAACACTATCGGAAATTATAAGGATTTGCCAGTTTTGGATGAGTAATTTTTTGGACGCTCCACAGCCCGACCTTGTTTTGCTTTTTAGAATTAAAAGCAAAACAAGGAAACATCCAAAAACTAAAAACTATTTTTTAGCTTTCACCTGTTCAATTGCAAATTTTAAAGCTTCTTCGTACATACTTTGAGGCGGTTCTTTGATAAAGCCTTCTTTCATTAAAAGTGCAGTTTGCGCTCTTGCTTCTGTTAAAGCTTTTTTCGCTTTTTGGTAAGCTTCATCCCAAGTCATTTTTACACGAGCTAAACCTTCTTTGATAGCCTGCATTGCTACGTCTGCAGCTTCAACGGCAAAGACATCGCTGTCTTCCATTGTTACAACTATGTTTTCAGTATCGATACCGACTTTTTCAGAATAGTCTGCAATGGAATGGGAACAACGGATTGCCATACCGTCAGAGATTTTTTTGGAACGAACGAGGAGTGCACCTTGCAAAATTCCGGGGAAACAAACTGAGTTGTTAATTTGGTTGGGGAAGTCGCCTCGTCCTGTGCCTACGATAAATGCTCCAGCCTCTTTTGCCTCGTGGGGCCAAATTTCAGGAATAGGGTTTGCACAAGTAAATACAATTGCTTTTTTGTTCATACTTGCAATTTGTTCTTTTTTTACAGTGCCAGGTCCTGGTGTAGAAAGAGCTATTAAAACATCAGCCCCCTTGATAGCTTCGTCAAAGCTTTCAACGCAATTGGGATTTGTTTTTTGACAGAGTTCCCATTTGCGATAAAAACGCGGATCACTTTCGATGTCTTTTCGGTTTTTGTGTAAGCCTCCTTTTGAGTCACAAACTATCATTTTAGCAGGATCGCCACCATCTTGCAAGATTAAGCGAGCGATAGTTGTGTTGGATGCACCTGCACCCAAAAGGACAATTTTACAGTCTTCCATTTTTTTGCCTGCTAGCTTTAAGGCGTTTAGTAAACCAGCAAGTGTTATACAAGCAGTACCTTGTGCATCATCGTGCCAAACGGGAATATTGCAAGTTTCACGCAAGGTGTCTAGAACTTTAAAGCACTGTGGTTGTTGAATATCTTCTAGGTTTACAGCACCAACAGAGGGCTCAAGCATTTGCACAAATTCAATAATTTTATCCGCACTGTGTTCTCCTGCTTTTAAGCCATAGCGGTCTTCCTCGCCTTTACGAACACGAGAATCCATACACAAAGGATAAGCGTCAACGCCACCGAGATACTTCATCAACATGCACTTTCCTTCCATAACTCCTAAGCCACCGGGAGGTGTGCAATCACCATCACCTAAAACCCGAGTAGAGTCACTAACAACGGCTACAGTACTTCCACGCGAAACGAGAGAAAAGGATGTATCATTGTCGTCTCGGATTGTTGTGGAAATACCTGAAATTCCCGGCGTGTACCAAACACCGAACCAGTTAAAATCGTAAAGTCCGCACTTTGGCATAGTTTGGATTTTACCACCGTAAAACTCGTGAGCTAAAACAGATAGGCGTTTTAGAAACAAAGTATTTGCCAAAGCTTTTTCGTCATCTGAAAAGTCTTTTGGCAAATGTTCAGAAATCTTTAAGTCTTTTGTAATTTTCATACTAATATTGTAACATTAAAATAAAACTTATGCAAGAGGTCTTTTATAATTTTAGCAAAAAAAATAGATAAAAAATTATTTTATAGTATTAAACTATTTAAGAAAACCTTTGGACAGGGTCGCTTCGCTCCTATTTTTCAACGGGTAATTACAAAGTTTACGCATTTGCATTTTACTTAGCGTGATGTTATATTCGTTTTACATTTGTATGAATACGAGGCATTTGCTTGCAAAAATAAATCTTGCTCCCTTGACAATTTAAAAAAAATCATTATATTCCTTGTAATAAAAATGAAAAATACAAAAAAACAAAAATCAAAAAAAACACAAACCAAAAAAACTGCCAAACCTAGAGCTAAAAGAAAGCCTACAAAAAAGCAAAAACTTACAGCAGGCGAAAAAAAAACATACTTTTTAGTGGTTTTAGGGATTTTTTCCGCTTGTGCCTTTTTGTTAGCTGTTTCATTTTTTATAGTTCCAAATATTTCAGCACTAATAAGCAAAAGAGATGTTCCTCGAAAAGAGAAAGTTCAAACACCAGTAGAACCACAACCAGAACCCAAAGCTCAAACACAACCTAAAGTTCAAGCTCAATCCCAAAAAAAACAGCTCGAAAAGCAAGTGCAAAACAAAGTGCAGAACTCCGAAGTTTCGTCTAAAGCCAAAACGAAACCAAACAAAACAAAAAAGGTTCAACCTACAACAGAGAAACCGCAACCAAAAAAAACGCCTAAGCCCGCTGAGCCTAAGTTGCCTAAGCCAACTGAACCACCAAAGCGTCAACCACCAATTACACCGAGCAAACCGCAAAGATCCGAAACAGTCCCTAGCCCACCTAGTAAAAAAGCGGGTGTTTTAGTTTTTGTTTTAGATGATGCGGGGCATAATTTTTATCAGTTGGAAAAGTTTTTAAACTTACCGTTTAAATGTACCTTTGCAGTTTTGCCCGGACTTCCGCATTCCAAAGCTATAGCAAAAAAAATTCGAGATACGGGGCATGAAGTTATTCTTCATCAACCGATGCAGGCACTTGACTTAAACCAAGATCCCGGTCCCAAGGCAGTTACTGGTGAAATGAGCCCCGCTGAAGTACAAAAACTTGTGGCTGAAAATCTTGCAGAACTTGCTCCTGTTAAAGGGATGAATAATCACGAAGGTTCGCTCGTTACAAGTCGTGAGGATTTAATGAAAGCGGTTTTGGAACTTGTAAAGGAAAAAAATCTTATCTTTTTAGACTCCAGAACAAATGCTAAAACGGTAGTGCCGAAAGTAGCCAAAGAACTTGGTGTAATATTTTTCGAAAGAAATATTTTTTTGGATAATTCAAAAAAGCCTGTGGATATGCAAAAGCAACTTGAAGAGGGGATGAAGTACGCACGCGAAAACGGGCAAGCAATTTTAATCGGACATGTTTTTACGGTGGAACTTGCCGAGCTTTTAAAAAAAATGCACAAGGAAATTTTAACACAGGGCTTCGAAATAAAAACGCTTTCAGAATTGAGCAAATAATTTGTTTACAAAAATAATAAAATACACTTAAGTAAACATAATTTTAGAAAGCGTAAAAACTTAAATTAACCTTTCACATATGCACTAATTATTTCGCAAATATAAACTGTGTGAAAATCTCGGTTTGGATAATTTTTTTCAGCGATGGAAGAGTCTAAAAAGTTTTCAGGTTTTATATTTCCTCGATAAAGTTTTTTACAAACCAGTGTCGTTTCAGCCTGTTCAAAAGCGATTGTGTTTTCAGGAAGCAAGAGCGGTTTAAGCCCTGTTTCTCTTGCCTTGTCAAAATCCCGCCCAGACTTCGTTCCACAAAATTGCAAGATTTTTTTCGATGCTTCGTTGTCGGGAAAAAAGGACAAGCTTAAAACAGCATTTTTTTCAGTAAACTCATGTGTAAATCTGAACGGTCGAACATAAACAATTGCTATTTGTTTGTTCCACAAAATCCCGGAACTTCCCCAAGAAACGGTCATCGCATTCCAGTCTTTTCTCGCCAAACCGTTTCCACTTGCAAGCAAAGCCCAGCGTTCGTCAAAGTCGGAAAAAGGTTTAATCAATTTATCAAGACTAGCATTTGTTATTTCTAGCTTTTTAAAATTTTTCATAATACCCCAAAGTTAAATTAGTCAAAGAATTATAACTGAAAAACTAAAAAATAAAAAGCTGCAAAATAATATTTTGGGCGTTCCCCTCACTATCGTTCGAGTCGAGTGATATGCCTTTTACTTTGTGTTTGGACTTTTACGATTTTGTTCAAAATAATTATTAAAAAATAAAGGGATAAGGTTATTTTATAAATTTAAAAACCTTGTAAAATTTTTTCGATTTCCTTTTTAAAACTCATTTTTTGACTTTTTGTAAATTGTAAGTTGAGTGCCATTTTGTAGCAAGTAAAAACTTTTGCCCTATCTTTATTTGGTTTTAATCCGTTAAGACATTTTTTTGTAAGCTGAATAACCTCAGGAAAAAAGTGTGTAAAATAAGGATCTTTTTTTTCAAGCAAACAAATTTCGTGTAGCAAAATAAATGCCTCATAATAATGCTTTTCAAAATAAAGTTCCTCTGCAAGTATAAAACCATAATCCATAAAATCATAGCGGGAAAAATATTTTGAAAACTTAAAGGGTAGCTCCAAATTTAACAAACGCAAATATTCGGCAAGAGCAGATTTTTCTTTTTCGTGCAGAAGGTCAAAAACAATTAGCTTTGCACGGCTTTCGTAATCATCTCGTTCTAAAAGCCATTTACGATAATTAAAATCTTTTACACGCTTGTTTATAAAAAAATCCTGCTCGACAAAGTTCTTGTGTTGTTCCAACAAATAATGATACGCCTCCAAAAGGCGATGCATTTTTTTATTTTGTTCTTCGCCAGCATCAATATTTAAATCAGGATGTAAGAGTTTTGCCTTTTGCCTAAAAGAATGTTTAATTTCTGAAATAGAAGCAAAAGGACTCACACCTAAAATTTCGTAATGATCTTTCATAACTTTTCTTTTGGATTATATCACAAAGATAAAAAAGTTTCAGCTCTGGGCTTAGCTCTTAGCTAGGAATTTGCTAAAGCGTGGAGCGTAGCTCTTGGCTTCTTAAAATAGACGCCGAACGGCGACCGAAATTACGGCTTTCTTAATTTGTTTAAGCTTCTATTTTATAAAATGTTTTATACTGTCTTTGCTTATTCGTAAACTTATTTATGAATATTAGTGTTTATTAGAATTATTGTTTTGCCTTCAATTTGAAAGAACCAGCGTTTTCTGTTTTGCAAATCTATAAATTTAATGTTTAAAATGTCGTACGCCCGTAAACAGCATCGCTATGTTGTTTTTGTTACATTCGTCAATGCTTAAATTGTCTCGGATAGAACCGCCCGGTTGAATAATTGCCGAAACGCCTGCCTGTGCTGCCACTTGCACAGTGTCGGGAAAAGGCATAAATGCATCAGATGCTAAAACCGCAAGCTTAGCTTTTTCGCCAGCACGAGCTATGGCGTGACGAGCAGCGTCCACTCTATTCGGTTGCCCACAACCTATGCCCACAGTACAGGTACCCAGTTTTGGATTGTTTACATCGATAAAACTTGCAAGCAAAATAGCGTTCGATTTAACGAGGGTGCAAGATTTCCAAGCAAAACCCAAAAGTGAAAATTCTTTTTCGGTAGGTTTTCTTTTTGTAGCGACCTTGTATTCTTGTGTCTTTGTCGGGTCACCGTGATCCACATCCTGCACCAAAAAACCACCAAGCACTGAACGAAATTCCTTAGTTTGCGATGTTGATGGAAGAGGCGCTTCAATAATCCTCCAGTTTTTCTTTTTTACTAAAAGCTTTTTTACTTCATCTGTAAACTTAGGAGCAATTAAGCATTCGACAAAAAGGTCGCCAAAAGCCTCCAAAGCTTTTGTATCAAAAACAGAATTCACCGCTATTATACCGCCATAAGCTGAAACAGGGTCGCAAGCAATTGCAGCCGCCACCGCCTTGTGCAAGGATGCAGGCTCATCGCTACCAAGCTCTGCAATTCCGCAGGGTGTTAAATGTTTTACTACAACTGCAGCAGGTTTATCAAAAATCGAAACAGCTCTCCAAGCAGCATCCGTGTCTAAAATATTATTATATGAAAGTTCTTTACCTTGCAAAAGTTTGCCACCTAAAACTCCACAGCTCGCCTTGTCAGAATAAAGAGTGGCTGCTTGGTGTGGGTTTTCGCCATAGCGTAAATCTTGAATCTTATGCCCGTGAATAAATTTTTCATCCCCACTTGTAAACCAGTCCGTAATTGCCGCATCGTATCGAGTGCATAAAGCAAAAGCCTTTGCCGCAAGCGCTCGTCTCGTTTCCAAGCTCACAAAACCCTTTTGTAAAAACTCTTCTGCAACCCTGTCATAATCTGAAGGCTCGCAAAGCACCGTAACTCGTTCAAAGTTTTTTGCCGCTGCTCGCAACAAGGCAACCCCGCCAATATCAATATTTTCGATGCACTCTAATTCACTTCCCGCCCTTGCTACAGTTTTTTCAAAAGCATATAAATTACAAACAAGAATATCAATCGGCTTAATCCCAAGTGAACTCAGCTCAGCTAAATCCGCTTTTGTGTTCCTTGCTAACAAAGCTCCGTGAATATTTGGATGCAAGGTTTTTACGCGTCCGTCAAGCATCTCTGGCGATCCCGTAAAATCTGCAACCTTTTTCACCGCAATTCCGCCCTCTTCCAAAGTCCGAGCCGTTCCCCCCGAAGCCAAAAAATCAACAGCCTCTTTTCCCGAAACAAGCTTTTTCGCAAAATCTACTAAACCAGTTTTATCTGTAACCGACGCTAAAATCAATGCCATAAAATTTCCCTAAAATAAAGTATAACAAGATTAGCAATTTTTGTCTAGCCTTGAAAGTCATCGCTACTAAAAAAGCGAGAAAAAACAAAGCAGTTTTTTTGAAAGTTAACTTTTGTAAGGCTTGTCCGTGCCCTTCGAAAAACGTTTATCCGCTCACTTTGGATGGGTGAGCGGTCTTAAACTAGCGATGGGCGTTTTCCGCTAAAGTGGCAAAGTCGGGCGGGAATTTTTTTTCTACAAAAAATTCCCGCATAAGCAAGCCAGAGCTACGCTCCTCGCTAAAGGATAAACTCTATAAAATGCTGATTTTTACCAACAAGGATGTCGGGTAGGTACAAAGCATTAGCGATTTTTTTAAGGTGAAAAATTTAAACTTTTTTTGACATTATTATATGTAGAGTATAAAAAATGAATAATTAGGTACTTATAACGGTAATTTAACTGCAAGTGATAGAACGGTTGTATTAACAGGAGACATACACATTCTGGATTTAAATTGTTCTAGCTCAGATTATTTCCTACTAGGTCTTTATGTGCGAGGTTTAACTGATTTAGAAGTTCTAGAATGTGAAAACAATAATTTATTAAATCTTAATCTACAAGGGTTGGCTAAGTTACAGATACTAAAATGCTCTGGAAGTAATATAAAAAATCTTAATATGCAGGAATTGGGTAATTTGACAGAATTAGATTGTAATAATAACATACTAGAAAGTCTTGATGTACAAAGCTTGAATAATTTGCAAAAACTAGTTTGTAGTGACAATCCGCTAGAAAGCTTTAGTATACAAGGCTTGAATGATTTGACGTCTCTAACTTGTATAAATAATAATCTACATGAACTTGATGTGCAAGGTTTGAATAAATTGACATGGTTAGACTGTGAAGATAATCATCTAACAAGCCTTAATTTGGAAGGCTTAACAAAGCTAAACTACTTATACTGCAAGAACAATAAGCTAGAAGATATAAAATTTATAAAGGACGACTTTATCAATTTGAAAAAAATTAGTTGCTACAACAATAAGCTCCAAAAAGACTTCTTTAAAAAACTTCTTGATGCTTTACCTGATAGAACGGGAAATGATGCTGGTGAATACTTCTTTTTTGAAGATGGCGATAGTAACTATAAATGTAGTTACGATGAACTTAAAGTAATTCATGACAAAAACTGGATGGAAAAAAAATAGTAAAGAACAAAAGCTTGGTGTTTGTCTAGCTTAGTGAGTGGTTTATACTTATGAAACTTAAACCACTCGAGCTAAGCTCTTGGAGACTGTAGTGAAACGGAGAGCGGAGCTCTTGCTCGCTTAAGGTTAGGAATTTTTGACACAAAAATTCCTAACCCGACTTTGCCAGATTTGCGTTAAAACTCATTGCTAGTTTGCGACCGTTCACCTTGAATACTCTTTGTTTGTGCAAAACATCGCCGTTGTTTTGTTCACAGCCCGCCGTCCGTGGTGGGAGAGCGATTTTCGCAAATTAAGGACAAGTCTTACAAATATTATAATAAAAATAAACTCTTAAAAGCCTCTTGAAAATTTTTTCCCAATTTATTTACAATATTCTGATCTTAGATATAATATAATTTCAGGAGAAGCTATGAAATCTAAATTTTTATCTCGTGTTTTTTTTGCTTTTAAGTGGTGTGCTTTTTGCCCAAGAAAAAGTAAACATAAAAACTCTTTTTCGAGCCCTTCCTAATGCAGCATTTTATTCTATGGAATATAGTTACGGAACCAACAAAAAGCAAGAGCTTGAAAAATTTGCTGTAAGCGATGATGCAAACCGTTATTTACGCTTGGGAAACGAGGAATATGCCTCTGGGAAATGTGTTATTGGGATCTCAAAAATGGTAAAAAACTAATTTTTGTGAACAATCTTGACAACGCCTCTTTTTATTTATACAGAAAAGGGAAAACAAGCCCTACCAAAGGTTTTGGTATTGAAATAATCCAAAAAGAAATTGAAAAAAGCCCCTGCTTTCAAAGAAGTCGCCAAAGGCTTTGCTGAAGCGTTAAAAGCAAAGGATTTAGACGCCTGTATGCAATACATTTTGCCTAGTTATATTCAAGAGCAATGTATGGTGCTTTTTGCCGGCGACAGTGAACAGTTTATCTGCGACTTACTCACGGGAGAAGACGATTCAAATTATGCTCGACCTAAAAATCTTGTTGACATAAAAAATGTGTGTTATGAAAATATTGACAGTGGTTTTGCAGAACATATTTTGCACATTGAGCTAAAAGATGGTCGTTCATATATTTACGGAATCAGTTTTGACTCTGTCGAAATCTACGAGTTTACCAAAGACGGTCCCGGAAAAAATATGATACTGAGAACACAGTATATTACAGGAAAGGCGGTGGGCTAGTATTTAAAAACAGTACCTATTTACATACAAACGGCGTTTTTACTCGGGTGAACAATACAAAGTTTCAGCTTTTTTTAGCAAACCTAAGGGCACATCTTGGTCGCCCAAAAATGCCAGCTTTTCCAAATAAGAAATTTCCCCCGCTTCATTTAATCGGAGAAGTAAGTCTACTTTTAAAAACTCAGCTTTTTTTATATCATTTACCGAAAAATTTTCTCCAACGAGCAAGATCTTTTTGTTGTTTTGATTTTTGTCTGCATCTAAATGCTGCACAACAATTTTCCATTGACGCGGAAAGTCGACAGCATTTATTATTACTATTTCGGGAGAAACTTCTGTTAGGTTGTCAAGAGCTTTTAGCGGAAGACGATAAACCACAAGAGCCCATCCTCGTCTTTTGCAAAAACTTTTTAGAACATCTACTACTTTTTCAGTTTGCGAAAGTAACAAACAAAGCATTACTCCGTTCCTAAATTTTCAACCATATAATCGTAAACTGTCCAAACACCATCTCGAGACGAAAGGTGGTATGTGTATCGTTTTTTTTCCTTGAAGTTTCTATAGCTAAACCACTCAATTACCCTAACCTCAGCTTCAGTATCATTATAAGTTGTCCGCTCAATCTTAAAATCGCTCGGCAACATTACAATGCTTTGCTCGATTTTGCTTTGTCGTAATTGTTGACGGAATTCGTTAATCATTTCTATCCGCCCCATTTCCGACTCAGCAATAAAACGCTTTGCCTTTGTAGGATTTTTTTGAATTAAACGCTCCAAGTTAAGGTACAAAAAGAATTGTTCCCAGTAAGATTTCTGCCGAGCATTTAACATATAGGTTATAACCTGATCCGGTGGAATTGCTTGTGGCTGTAAAATATCCTGAGTACTTTCTGAAATCGGTAAAGTACCAATTGAAAGAGGACCTAGTGAAGGTTTAACTTCCAGCGTCAAACGATTCGACAAAATGTGCTCATCGGTTAAGTCGTTTTTATATCGAAGTCCCGAAAAAAATGCACATTGTAAAATATAAACTCCTGCCGTATCCAATTTCAAAAAATCTTTTACATTTTCAATAAACGAATAAGTTTCACCGGGTTCCAAGGCAACATCTCTAAAATAAATTTTATTATTGGAATTCATATTTCGAAGCCAAGATTCCGTATGTGCTACATTTTTGTTTTTTGTATCAATAGCTAAAAAGTCCAAACTAAATTCATGGTTATCCGCAAGCTTAAAATACAAGGTTTCGCCACCACGATTTGTTAAACTTACTCGCACAAAAACTGCACTTTCCTGATCGGTGTAATAAACCTTTTTATCATGATACGTAATATTTAGCAGTAAGTTTTCCGCATAAACCAAACTTACTAAAAAAGTAAGCAAAATCCATGTCAAGCCTTTTTTCATCATAAAACTCCACTCAAGGGCTCTTGAAAAAAAATTTCGATTTCCTACTTTTCCAAGAAACCACTTGATTTAAGTTTCGGCAAAATAATAAAAAATTTTAGCATAAGTTTTAACGATTTGGAAAAGCTTTTTCACATCAAGCAAAACACCTCATCATTAGTTTTTATTTCAAGTTATTTAATTGTTCTTTTGCATAGTTTGAATATTTTTCTTTATCAACCCTTTCCCAATCTTTCAAAATTTTTCAGCCTCAGTGTCCGAATAATCTTTAGAACTTAAAAGCTTTTCAAAACTTTCCAGCTTAGTTTGTGAAAACAGCAAACTAGAAACCAAACCAAAAAACACAAACAAAAATAAGTTTTTTTCATACTGTCCTCCTAATTTTTGTACAGTAAAATTTTATGCTTTAAACATTAGCTTTTTTATTCAAACTCGTCAAGCTAAAAACTTTTAATACTTGAAAAATGTTACATAAAATTATATTTTATTTAGTATGAATACTAAAGAAAAAACAGAAAATGTATTTTTAGAATTGCTTGATATTATACGAACATTGCGAGCTCCCGACGGTTGCCCTTGGGATATTGAACAAACTCCTTATACTATGCGTGAGCCACTTATTGAAGAAGCCTTTGAAGTAATTGACGCCATAAACGAATCGGATGTCGCACACATCCAAGAAGAACTTGGCGATCTTTTATTTAATGTGCTAATGATTTCATATATGTTTGAACAAGCAGGACGTTTTTCAATTGCTGATGTTTTAAGCGAAACGAAAAATAAAATCGTTCGTCGCCATCCTCACGTCTTTGGAAAAACCGAAGGCTTTGCAGGTCCCAAGGCAGATGGTTGTGCTAAAAACTCAGAAGAAGTTTTAATGCAATGGTATGAAATAAAACAAGTAGTTGAACAACGAAACAAAGGTGGTATTTTGAGCACAGTACCCAAAAGTTTTCCGCCCCTCTTGAAAGCTTATAAAATGCAAAAAAAGATGAGTAAGGTTGGTTTTGACTTCCCTACAATATCAGAGGCTCGCCAAAAAGTCTCAGAAGAGCTTTTGGAACTTGATGCAGAACTTAAAACGCAAAACATAGAAAATATCTCCTGCAAAGACAAAGCACTAAAAAGCCTTCCAGAAAACGCAAAAGAAAAAATCGAAGGGGAGCTTGGCGATGTGCTTTTTTCACTTGTAAATTTAGCACGGCTTTTAAACATAAACCCCGAGCTTGCACTAAATAGGACAAACACAAAGTTTGCAATCCGTGTTCAATACATTGAAAAAAAAATGCAAGCAGAAAATTTAGAGCTTTCTGCGGAAAATCTAAAAACAATGGAAAAATTTTGGGAAGAAAGTAAAAAAAATAAAGTTTAGTTTTTGGGGCTTGACATTTTTTTTGTTTTAAGTATAATTAAATAACTGTGGTGGACGTAGCTCAGTAGGTAGAGCCCCAGATTGTGGATCTGGTTGTCGTGGGTTCAATCCCCACCGTCCACATCGTTTGCGTTCGTAGCTCAGCTGGATAGAGCAACGGACTTCGAATCCGTAGGTCGCACGTTCGAACCGTGTCGAACGCAATGCTTCAGATTCACAACTTAAATTATCTATGGTATTAGCGGCTCCCTGCTTTTTCATAGTAAACTTCTTTAAACTAAAGACCGTTTTCGGTCTTTAGTTTTTTTAGGTTTATTTCCATCTCTCAAGTCGTTCAAACTTTAGTTTTCCATTTTCAGCTAAAATTTCTCTTACAAAAAAAATCTTGCAAAATATTAGCCTTCAAAATCAAGTCTTTTATTTTATTAGTTTTGTCATAGGCAAGCTTTATTTTTTTACCATTTTTAAAGGATAGAGTAACTTCGCTAAATTTCGTCTTTGTTATCACCTGTTCAAACTCATAAACACGCACTGAATGAACTTCGTTAAAAGAAAAGCGTTTTTTAGCGGGATGTAAAAAAAAGCCAAAAAACCGGATAAGCTCTTGGGAACTCATATCAAAGGTCCATTTATCTTCAAGCAAACTTATCACAAATAAAAAAGCCCCGAGTAAAATCATAAAGCTTGAAATAATATTTTGCTTAAATTGAGTTATATTTGCAATCAAAATCAGTATCCCAAAGAAAAATGCAAAAAATCTCATCCAAAGTGGCAAAGACTCAAAGACAATTATAGTGTTGTCCGTCTCTTTTTTCATAAGTTTGCCCCTAAAATTTCAAGCCGAATAAAATTTGGAGATGGGGGGAATTGAACCCCCGTCCTAGAAGGAATCCCGATTAGCTTCTACATGCTTTTTGGCACGATTAAACTTCACGAAATGCCAGCAGTGCCAATAGCTTTCATTTCGCTAAAGTGCATTATAATCCTTTGTTTCTCGCACTCAAAGAAATCAAAGGATGAACTTTTAAATATAACAAGAGCAAACAAACAAAAAGCTCAAAACTTTTATAAGCTCCCGTCGTTACGCAGCTACTGCGTAGCCGAAACTGTCGTTATTTTCGCCAGTTAAAATTTCGCCCAATTTTTAGAAGGTTCAGGCGTCCTTCGCATGCAACTTGATCAAAAAACGCAACCAGTCGAAACCAGAAGCATCCCCAAGAACATTAATTTTATCATAAACCTAAAACTTTGTCAATGGTTACAAAAAGTTTTTTATTTTTTCTTACAATGATTGTTAGGAAATCTTTTCTCTCATTCCAGCCTAAATCAAAAGATAACTTTACAAGAAGGGATGGCACACCTTCTCCCTAACTTGAAAAAAGAATCCATTTGTTGTAAAATATCAACGCATGAAAAGGGATGTTCTAAAAGCGGTTCGAACGATTGAAGAGTTTGATAGCAAGCTTTTTGAGGAGCTGAATATCGGCGTGGAGTTACAGGATTTTACAGAGCCTGCACTTTCAGATTTTGAAATTTACAAAACCTTAAATCGTTACGAAAAAGCTTTTGCAGACTTTAGTAAGTTAAAGGCGATGCACGGTTCTTTTTTGGATGTAGATATTGCAAGTTTTAATATGGACTTTGCAAAATACAGCAAAAAATTATACACTCGAGATTTGTTTTTTGCCAAGATTTTGAATTTGGATTTTTTAATTTTTCACGGGAATATAAAACTAAAATATGAAAACAAAACTGCATGGGAATTTTTTATGCAATTACAAAAAGAATTTTTTGCTGAGGCGGTCGAAGCAGCGGGCTTTACAGGAATGGTTGTTTTGGAAAATGTTTTAGACACTTCACCCAAATTAATTTTACAGCTTTTAGAAACTATCAATCTTCCACAAGTTAAAATGAACTTTGATTTTGGACATGCAAAAATTTCACCCACACCAATTGAAATTTGGATTGAAGAAGGGCGAGAATATATTGCTTATGTACATTTGCATTCTAATGATGAAACAAATGACAACCACGCTCCGCTTACAAATAAAGATGCACTTGATATAACAAAAATTTTGGACAAACATAATTTACAAGTTCCGCTTTGTTTGGAATATTGGAATTGTGATTTGAAAAAAGAAATACAAAGGTTGGAAAAAATTTTATGAACAAAGAAAAAGAATTACAAAATTTAATTGCAAGTATAAAACCTGTTGAAAAAAGTTTTATAGAAGCAATGGGAAAAAGCTGGGACCTTTTGGCACACCCGCCGGGTTCTTTGGGACTTTTAGAAAAGATGAGTTGTAAATTGGCAGGCATACAAAAAACTCTTTCTCCACAAGCTGATAAAAAATGTGTTTGCGTTTTTGCTTCGGACAATGGAGTTGTTGCGGAAGGTATCACAAGCCAACCACAAATTACAACTTTTTATTTAGCTGAAAGTATGCTTGCAGGCAACACGGGGCTCGGAGCAATTTCACAATTTGCAAAATCGGATATTTTTATTTATGATGTTGGTTTAATTAAAACAAGTAATGAAGAGAAAATAATAAATCTTAAATTTAGCAAAGGCACAAAAGACATTGCTGTTGAACCTGCGATGTCTCGGGACATTTGTGTGCAGTTAATTTTACGGGGCATAAATGTTGCAAAAGAAATGTTCACGGAAAAAGGATATGCTCTTGCAGGCGTTGGTGAGTTAGGAATTGGGAATACTACTACAAGTGCAGCAGTTCTTTCAGCACTTTCGGGAAAAACACCAAAGGAAACTGTGGGACCCGGTGCTTCCACAACGCCTGAAATGTACGCTCACAAAATTCGCACAGTAGAAAAAGCTTTAAGCGTAAATATGCCCGTCGCCGATGACCCAATTGATTGTGTTTCAAAGGTTGGCGGATTTGACATTGCTACTATGTGTGGCTTTTTTTTAGGTGCGGGGATTTACGGAGGTGCAGCCGTGATTGACGGGTTTATTTCTAGCGTTGCCGCTCTTTGTGCTTTGCGTTTAAACCCCAACTTAAAAGACTACTTATTTGCGTCTCACGCTTCAAACGAAAAAGGCGGTAAAATTGCGAGTGAGCTTTTAGGTTTGGATCCTGTACTAAATTTGGAAATGCGTTTAGGCGAAGGAAGTGGCTGTCCGCTTTTCTTTAATTTAATGGAAGTTAGCCTTTTTGTTTTTTACAATATGGGCAAATTTACCGACACTGCAATTTCCAAAAGTGACTTAGTTGATTTGCGAAAATAGCTGTGTATAAACTGCATTTAGCTTGCAAAAATTGTAACACAGTTTTTGCAAGCTCTTTACGCTTTACAACAACCCAAGACAAGCAATTAGTACAAAGCTCGCTCTACCACCGCAAAGGGCGAAACAGGTACTGTATTTATTCGCAACTCCCAATGCAAATGAGGTCCCGTTGAAAACCCTGTGCTACCACTTAGAGCAACCACCTCGCCCGCAACAACCTTATCCCCTGTTTTTTTTAGGTTTTTGTTTAAATGGTAAAAAAGCGTATAAACTCCCGGGGCATGCTCAATCACCAAGGTGCCACCTGTCACAATTCTATCTCCGGCAAAAACCACAGTTCCATCCGCCGATGCAACCAACTCACTATTGGCAGGAATTCCAAAGTCCACACCGTGATGAATTTCCGTTCCTCTTTTTCCTGAACTATAAATATGAGTCCGCCTTTCTCCAAACTCGGAAGTAATTCGAGTGGAAGGCGTCGGCACTAAAAAAGTCTTTTCATAAGGTTTTGCCTCCGTATTAAAAGTCGTTAAAATCTCCGTTAAAACTCGTGCTTCCTCAGCTTTTTTGGGATCAGGTTTTGTTACCAAATTTGTATTTCGTTCATCAAGTCGCATTGTGTACTCGGGAAAATTAGTTTTATTAACAAGCAAACTGCTCGTACTTTCACTTATTTTTTTATTTTCATTTACAGTCATTTTCAAAACATATTCGCCGGGACTAGTCCACGAAGCAATTCCCACCAAAGCAACAAACTTTTTTTTATATCTATCGACAGGGAACGCAAAAACCTTTTGCACAGGTTTTTCATTTTTCGTAAAAAGCTCCACATAAGCAAAAACAATTTTTTTTGTTCCTTCAAAACTAATAGTTATAAAATTGCCTTGGCTAGTTTCCTCAGGCATTGAAATTGAAAGCCCAAACAATTGCACACCGGCAAAAACAAAAACTACAAACAAAAAAGCCTTATTAAATTTTTTCATCTCAAGCTCCAAACCCTTATATCACAGACTTAAAAAACATTCAAGCCATATTTATTTTTAATATTTGTAAGACCGTCCTTATTTTTCGAAAATTGCTTATCCGCTCACTCTGAATGGGTGAGCGGTTTGTAACTTCGCGATGAATTTTAACGCAAAGGTGGCAATGAGGGGTGGGAATTTTTGTGCACAAAAATTCCCACATAAGCAAACCAGAGCTACGCTCCTTGTTGGAGCGTAAACTTTATAAAAACATTTATCTCTCTCGCCACGGACGGCGAGCTAGTCCATAACAGTAGTGAGTTTTGAATTTTCCTTGCATTATAAATAGAAAATTCAAAACTCGAACACCTTAAAAAAATATGGACATTTTTTTAAGGTGTTACCTCTCGTTTCCACCAGCAATCACAGTAACCATCAGGTCGCTGTTTAGTTAAAGCTTTTACCCGTAGCTCATTGCTACTTAAATCAATACTTCCAATCTCATCCGTACGCCCCCCCAGTCTTTGTAAGCTTTCCATCCATAAGTTTTTCCGAAAGTCATTTTTTTTAGTTGACTACAATCAGTAAAACAGAGTGACCTATTTCAGAAAGTGAAGCAGGTAAGTTACGCGATGATAGCAAGCTACAAAAAATAAAGCACCCAAAAAGGGTGCTTTACTACATTAAAAGTAATCTCTAAACACAGATAGTTCCAGAGATTTTTGTATTGTATAAATGAAAAAACTAGTTATAAATTTTTTTCATATATTCTAGATCAAGGTTTGGATACAAGACAAATTTATCCAAAAGTTTTTTCACCTCAGCGATAACTTCTTTTTTGACTTTTTCGTCTATCACTACATTTGCCTTGCTTGTTTTGCCACTAGGTGTTAAAGCTGGTTTTGAAGCACTTAAAACCTTATGTATCAACTGAGCAATCAAGCGAGCTTCTTTTTCACCCATACCTAAAGATGTAATTGCTGGTGTTCCAATTCGTAAGCCACTTGTCCACCATGGACCGTTTGGGTCAAAGGGGAGACTGTTTCGGTTTGAAGTAATACCACATTCCGAAAGAGCATTTTCAGCTTGCCTACCATTGATACCATAACCTGTAACATTTACCAAAAGCAAGTGATTATCCGTGCCATTTGTTTGGAGTTTCATCCCGAGTTTCATACATTCGTCAGCCATTGCCGCAGCGTTTTTCTGTACATTATGGGCATATTTTTGGAAGTCAGTGCTTGCAGCCTCTTTAAATGCAACAGCCTTTGCAGCCATAACGTGTGGAAGTGGACCACCAAGTACAAGTGGGCAACCTTTGTCCACATGTTCGGCAAATTCTTTTTTACACAAAACCATAGCCCCTCGAGGTCCGCGTAAAGTTTTGTGTGTTGTTGTTGTAACTACATCTGCCCACAAAACAGGATTATATTCGCCTTCAAAAACCTTACCTGCAACCAAGCCCGCAAAATGCGCCATATCAACCATAAACACGGCACCACATTTTTTTGCAATTTCTGAAAAACGCTTAAAGTTTATCTTTCGGGGATACGCACTATAACCTGCCAATAAAATCAAAGGTTTTTCTTTCATTGCTTGAGCTTCAATAGCATCATAGTCGAGCAATCCTGTTTCTTTGTCTACAGGATAAGGTGTACAAACAAACATCTTTGCTGAAACATTTTGCACATAGCCATGTGTTAAATGCCCACCTGAATAATAATCCAAGCCCATAAGTTTTTGATTGCCCAATAGTTTACGAAGTTCTTCCCATTCCGCAGGACTCAGATCTTCAAGCTTTTTTGTTTTAAGCTTACCATTTACAGTTTCTTCAAACTTTTTCATATACTTGGCTTCTACCCTAGCACTCAAAATTGCCCAATAAGCAACCATATTTGCGTCAGCTCCCGAATGCGGCTGAACATAAGCGTGATCTGCTCCAAAAATCTCACAAGCCAATTTTCCTGCAGCTATTTCAACAGCGTCCACATTTTCGCATCCACCATAATACCGGTGTTCAGGTGTACCTTCAGCATACTTATCCGTCAACAAGTTACCCATTGCAGCCTGTGTACTCAAAGACGAATAGTTTTCACTAGCAATAAGTTTTAAGTGTGTCCTTTGATTTTCAAGCTCATTTACAACACTTGCCGCAATTTCGGGATAAACCTTGCTTATTAAATCAAGATTTGCCAAATATGCAACTAACCCCAAATCGTAATTCGATCCGGTTTTTTCCAGATATGATTTTAGTCCATTTTTCATAAACTCCTCCATAAGTTTTTGTAAATATTATTTTAACAGGTTACAAAAAAAAGGTCAAGTACTTTTAATCCGCTTGAGTTTTAAATGTCAAAATCTTTTTTCAATAGAGCGATTAATTTTTCTTTGTTACGAAATAACTCGGCTTGAGTTTCGTCAAAATAGCAAATTGGAAAAAGTTTTTCTAAAAGTTTATTGAGTTGGGGGTTTGTAAAAACTTCACTTTCTTTAGAAATTAGTTTTAAGATTTTTGGATATTCGGTTTTTTCGGTAGTTTCGTATTTTGAGACGAGGGGTTCAAAAAGTCTTTCGCCGGGGCGCAATCCTATGATTTTTATTTTTATATCAATTTCAGGTTCGTATCCCATATAATAAATTAACTGTTTGGCTGTTTCATAAATATTGACAGGTTTACCCATTTCTAAAAGGTAAGAATTTGCATTTTCCCCTACACCCGCTGTTTGTAAAATTAACGAACACGCTTCAGGGATTGTCATAAAATAGCGTTCCATTCGTTTGTCGGTTACAGTTACAGGACCACCCGTTTGGATTTGCTCAATAAACAAAGGAAAGATAGACCCGCGAGAAGCGAGAACATTTCCAAAGCGGACAAACATATAAGCAGACTTGTCATTAAGTTGTTTTGCTTTTTCAGCTGCTCCCAAGATAATTTTTTCCGACAAGTATTTTGAAATACCGTAAACAGAAACGGGGTCTACAGCTTTGTCTGTAGAAATTAACACAAAGCGTTTTACCTTGTGTTTTAAGCAAGCTTGAATTAAGTTTTTTGTACCGAAGACATTATTTTGAATAACGGCGACAGGATTTTCTTCCATCAGCGGAACATGTTTGTAAGCAGCTGTGTGAAAAACAACATCACAGTTTAGCCTGCTTAAAATAAAGTCCATATAGTCGCCGTCTTTTAAATCGCCTATAACAGGAACGATTATTGCCTTTTCACCAACTCCGCCCTCTTGTAAAATTTTCAGCTCCTTACGAATTTGGTAAATTGAGTTTTCGCCGTGCCCAAACAAATAAAGTCTTTCAGCACCAGCAGAAAGGAGCTGGCGGGAAAGCTCACTTCCTATGGATCCCCCCGCCCCGGTAATTAAAACTCGCTTTCCTCGAAGATAGGAAAGAGTTTCGGTTAATTTTATAGTTATAGGTGTTCGACCGAGCAAGTCCTCAGGGTTTATATCGCGAGCTTGCACAAGGTGAGCTGTGCCGTGAATAATTTGTGAAAGAGTGGGTAGGAGCTTTATTTTCATAAAGCCACTTTTTCTTAGAGCAATGTAAATTTCTTGCAAGCGTTCGATTTGTATTGAGGGAATTGCAATTAAAGCCTCGTCATTTTTTTCAGCCCTAAAAACTTTTGTTACATCGTCTATAGGACCTAAAACAGGAATACCATCAATCGAAGTACCAATTTTTTTCGTATCATCGTCAAAAAATGATATAACCTTACCAAATACTTTTTTTTTAGCAAGCTGTTTTGCTAAGGTTGTACCTGCAAGTCCCGCACCAATAATATAAATCTTTGTTTTTTCTCTCATATAACAATGCCAAAAAGTATACTATAAATCAGTCTTTGTTTCAATGGGTGAATATTTCAAAATGTAAATATTTCAAAATGTAAATATTTCAAAAAAAGCTTTTTTTAACTTTTATGCAAAATCCTAAAGCAAGTTTTTTACTTGCCGATATTGTTGATAGTAGACAAGGGCATCTTGTAAAAACTGTAATATGTTTTTGGAGTCCTTGGAGTGGAGAGAAAATCCTTTACAGTACTTAGAGAATTGTAGAGGTTTTCCAAAACTCGCTAGAGTAAGGCAGGCTTTTAAAACTTGAAGTTTTAAAAACTTCGACAATCTAATTGTTTTGTATAAATTGGATGCCAAATTTAAGGGGATATTTATGAAAAGATTTTTAGGAATTTTCACTTTTTTGTTTTTTGCAGTTAGTTTATCTGCACAAGCGAATGTAATTTCTGCGGAAACTTACGCTTCATTCTATGGAGATGAGTTTCACGGTAGACAAACAGCCAACGGAGAAATTTACGATATGAACGCCTTTACAGCCGCTCATAGAACTTTACCGTTTGGTTCAGTTGTGGAGGTAGTAAACTTAGATACCGGGGCAACTGTTTTTGTACGAATAAATGATAGAGGACCCTTTGTAGCAAATCGAGAAATTGACTTGTCAAAGGTGGCTGCAAATGCTATCGGTATGATACAACATGGGATCGCCCGTGTTTCTATTAAGCTTGTAAGCACACCAACAGAAGTAGAAAAACCTGCTTCTACACAACAAGCCCAGCCAAATACAAAAGTGATTACAACTACAACTCAGGTGACCACACAAACCCAAACCGCACCTACTAACGCAGGTAGCGTTTACACTCCTGCACAAAAAGCTCAAGGACTTGTTTTGTGGCGAATTCAGCTTGGTTCGTTTACCCGTGAGGAAAACGCACTTCGCTTGGTAGAATCTTTACGAAAAGTTGGCTTTGAACCCGCCTATGAAAAAACCGACAATATGGTACGAGTTGTGCTTTATGGAATTCGCCAAACTGATTTGGACAAGGTACAAAACGTTCTTAAAATAAACGACTTTAACGATTATGTAATTCGTCAAGAAAGTTGGTAGGATTTATGAGGTTGTATAAAAAAGAGTATCCATTTTTATATGGTTACTCTTTTTTTAATTTTATAGGGCTTTTCAAGAAAAGCTTTTTATGTTACAATCACCTTGTGTTTTTGCTTAACTAATTTTTGGATTTTGGAGGGCTAATGCCAAAACTTATAAACTATAAAACTAACTCAGTTATTTATTTTGCCGAGTATTTTGCCGACACGATTTACATATTGAAGGACGGCAATGTTGTTTTAACTTATCCTGACATTGAAACGGGAGAAATGATAACCGAAAAAATTAAAACAGGTGAGCTATTTGGTGTCAAAGCTGTCTTAGGTAATTTTCCCCGCGAAGAAACCGCTATGGTGGTTTCCGATGCCACTGTTTATGCTTTTACAGCTGAGGAGTTTGAGAGCTTCGCTGTAAAAAACCCAAGAATTATTTTGCAAATGATTAAAAAGTATTCTAAACAACTTCGCAGGATTCATTCGCAAATTAAAAACTTAACAAAAGAAACCGATGATAAAAGTGTAAGCGAAGAAAACTTTTCCAATGATGATGGTTTGTTTTCAGTGGCAGAAGCTTTTTTTAATTCGGAAAATTATGCAATTTGTGCCGAAGTTTGTAAACGCTATATTTCAAGTATGCCCAACGGAAAATATGTACAAAGAGTCTCTCAGCTTTTGGCTACTTGCCAAAATGTGGACGATGATACAGGTCTCCCTAAAAATCCTTTTGACAATACTTCAGCCAGTTATAAAATGAACCTTGAAAGTTTAAGAGACGCAACTCGGACAGAAGAGCAGGGTAATCTTGAGTCGGCAATTCAAAAATACAAAAACCTTTTAAATAATGGAGATCCTGAAACTGTAGACTTTGCTATACTCGGTCTTTCTCGATGTTTATTAAAATTAGGGCATTATGAAGAAAACATTAAGTTTTTGAATACAATGATAAAACGAAATCCAAAATCGAGACGCCTTGATAAAATGCTTTTGTACATTGGAAATAATTACGAAAAAATGGGTTCAAACGATAAGGCAAAATCGTTTTTCGCTAAAGCTGAAGAATATATGACATATGGAGACTTATCTGAAAAGGTTGAGTTACCTCAAACTGATTGCGATGATGGAAAAGGGATGGGACGCTTTGCTAAACATTTTAAAAAGGGCGAGCTAATTTTTGCCGAATATGAAAGAGGTGATGTTTTTTATTTAATTCAAAAGGGGCAAGTCCAGTTAATAAAAATTATAAATGGCTTTGAAAAAAATCTCGACATTTTACAGCCCCACGAATTTTTTGGGGAAATGGCTATTTTAGACAATTCGCCTCGTTCGGCTAGTGCAATAGCATACGATGATGTTGCAGCCTTAGAGTTTAACAAGGATAACTTTGTGCAGTTAATAAATGGAAATCCTGAAATTTCTATGGTGCTTTTAAGAACCTTTGTTAGACGTGTTTACGAGCAAAAACGTCGCTATATGCTTTTAGCAATCCCCGACAAACAAGCTCGAATTGCAGATGTGTTTATAATGCTAGACGAAACTTTAGAAAATATTGACAGAAGTTCGGAAATGCGGATTTTTGAAATTACACTTGAAGGGGTTGCACGCTGGGCAGGAATGAATCTCCAAGAAGTTGAAGATAATATTCGCAAATTTTTAGACCAAGGACGCATTGAAGTTTTTACTGACAGAATCGTGGTACAAAATATGGCACAACTTAAACGTTTTGTCCAAGCGCATAGACCCAAGCAAGAAAAATTCTAAAAATTATGCAAACAGAAAAGTCTGAACCGATTCGCCCTTTTTTTTCGATAATTCTTGCAAGGAGCGAAAATAAGGTAATCGGTTGTGAAGGAAAAATACCTTGGGATTGTCCTGAAGATATGCAATATTTTAAAAGTTTAACGACAGGGCATATTTGCTTATCGGGTTACAAAACTTATTTGAGCATGCCTGAAAACGGCTTGCCTGATAGAAAGCTTTATGTTCTTACTAGTAAAAAACTTAAAAATAAAAAAAGTGTTTTTTTTATACAAAGCTTTGAAGAATTTTTAGACTTGACAAAAAATACAACCAAAGAAATTTTTTGCATCGGCGGTTTAGCTGTGTATAAAATTTTTATACCCTTTGCTTCAAAGATATACTTAACCGAAATTAAAGGTATTTATGAGGGAGATGTTTTTTTTGATGACAACTTACTCTTAGGCTTTAAACCAAAACTTTTAAACGAAACCAAAACTTGTAAATATTACCTGTATAAAAGAGAAGGAGTTGGGCGCTGACGGGATCGAACCGCCGACATTCTGGGTGTAAACCAGACGCTCGTACCAGCTGAGCTAAGCGCCCTTTTTATGATAGGATTATTGTAACAGATTTTTAAACTTTTGTCAAGCCCTTTTTCAAAAAAAATTGTTTTTTTGCTTGAAAAAGTTTAATTTTTTTGTTAAAATCTTATTATAAATGAAAATTTCACTTTGTGCTGAGTTAAGTACTTTAAACATTAAAAAAAATTTAGATACAATAAAACGAGTTGTGGAAACTTCAAAATCAGACCTTTTTGTTTTTGGCGAAGCTTTTTTACAAGGTTTTGACGCTATGAGCTTTGAATACAAAAAAGATATAAAAATCGCTCTGCCTGAAAACTCCATAGAAATCGCCCAAGTGAAAAACTTAGCAAAAGAAAACGAATGTGCCATTGCTTTTGGCTTTTACGAAAACGCTTCAGGAACAATTTTTACTTCGTGTTTGGTTGTGGGCAAAACGGGAAAAACCCTTTGCAAATATAGGCGGGTTTCAACAGGCTGGCGAATTCAAAACGCTTGTGCCGACTACCGCGAAGGCGAAAACTTTCAAAACTTTGAGCTTGACGGCAAACGTTTTGGAATTTTACTTTGTGGCGATTTTTGGGAAGACAAACTTTTGCCCGCAATCGCAGATTTAGACGCTGAAGTTGATGCCTTTTTGTGGGCTGTCCACTGCGACTATACAATCGAGCGTTGGGAAAAAGACGAACACCCCGAATACAAAAAACGCACCACAATTTTAGCAAAACCTGTTTTTTTCTGCAACAACTACACTGAAGACGAACTTTCCGCAAAAGGAGGTGCATACCTTTGGCAACAAGGCAAAGAAATAAAAGCATTAAAGGCAGGCAAGTCCGGTGTTTTGACTTTTGAGTTTTAACCTTTGTAAGACTTGTCCTTAATTTGCGAAAATCGTTTATCCGCTCACTCTGGATGGGTGAGCGGTCTTAAACTAACGATGAGTTACAACGCAAATCTGGCAACGCGAGCGGGAATTTTTGTTACAAAAATTCTCCGCCTAAGCAAGCCAGAGCTACGCTCCTCGCTGGAGCTTTTCCCGACAAGGATGTTTTTTTCTCTCGCCACGGACGGCGAGCTAGTATAAAACATTTAGCGAGTTTTTTGCTCATAAAAAAACTTAACCACTTGACAAAAACATCTCTTAAAAAGATTACGGGGTAACATAATAAATATGCTACCTCATAAATGCTAGCCTTTTAATTTAGATTATTATTTACTATGGAAGGGTAAATCAAGGCTTGACATAAGGCGAAAAACTCGGAATGGAGAAAGGTGCCTGCAAAACAAAGTTGGAAATGGCAAAAGCACTTAAGAAAATGGGATTGCCAATTTCGCAAATTGCAAAAGGCACTGGTTTAACAGAAGAGGAGGTTGAAAAACTGTAAGCCTAGTTTTTTCACGCTTATCTATTCTACATTTTTGCTAGTTTTTACACAAAATCTAAACTTTTTTGAACTTTTTTTGCAAAGATGATAAATTTTTGAATTTTTTCGAGTATATTTATAAATAGAACAACTTATAAAAAAAAAGAGTTTTGTTATGAGTTTAGATGATTTACTTGACCCAAAAACTGATTGGGTTTTTAAGCTGATGTTTACAAAAGGTGAAAAAGGAAACAAAGCCTTGATCAGTTTCCTAAATGCGTTTTTAGCGGACACCTATGGCGAGATCAAAACTGCCGATGTTTTGAACACGGAAATAATCCGTGACAGTCCGAATGCCGAAACTTACCGTTTGGATTTACTGGTAAAAACTGATAACCGTTTAGTTGTGAGCATAGAAATGAGCAGTTTTGGCAAACCAGTTACCCTCGTCGTGTAGCGATGTACTTATCCGAAACGGTTGCTCGTTTTTTGAGTTTGCACCCAAAACACAATGAGCCACTTTACGCGATAAGTTTTACGGTTTTTGGTGAAAATGTGCCTGAAAAAATTCAACTGCCCACAGGCTCAAAAGATTCAGGCTTTGAGTTTTTCTATCTTGAATTAAATAAAGAAATAGCGTACACTATGAATAAGCATATTAACAACTACACCACAAAAGATTATTGAATACGCTTTTTAGCAAACTACAAAAACGATACAAAAACAGAAATGATAAAATCACTTTGCGAAAAGAACAAAGGGGTAAATATGGCGAACGAAGTACTGCTTACAGTTACCGAAGAAGAAAGACGAATTGCACGCGAGATTTCAGAAAACAATTATCAACGAATGCTCAAATTTGAAAGTGAAATAGCCAAAGAAAAAGGATACAACAAAAGAGAGGCATCGAAGGACACGCCGAAGGATATGAAAAAGGGGAAGTGAGTGGTATACAAAAAGGCTTAAGCCAAGGTAAATTGGAAAAAGCTAGAGAAATGGCAAAGAATTTGTTACAAATTGGGCTTTCTGTTGAACAAATATCCAAAGTTACAGGTCTTTCTAAGTCAGAAATCTATAAATTGTAGTCGGTTGTACTTTAGACAAGGATATTGATAATTATACCACAAAAGATTATTGGATACGCTTTTTAGCAAACTACAAAAACGATACAAAAACAGAAATGATAAAATCACTTTGC
>JARGFC010000035.1:0-110072 GCA_038397925.1 Treponemataceae bacterium | reverse complement strand
TCAATTTCTATCCGTTCACGTTCGCTAAGGTGTTGCCATTTTTTTCGTTTTACGGTATTATATTTTTGGTTCATCTGTATCCTCCAGTTGTTTTGTTTTAATCTATTATATAGATTTTGGCGGTTCAGGTGAACCACCTTTTTTTCACAACATGGGCAATACATTTTACAACTTACCCTTATAATTATTTTAAATAAAAGGTATTGATATTTTTTCATTTTTTGGATATATTGTGAGGTATATTTTTTAAAATTATAAAACCATAAAGGAAAAAAATATAACAATGGAAAAATGAAAAAGAAGTTTGTATTTAGTTTTTGCTTTTTACAAAATTTAAGCACACTAGTTTTATCAGCGTTTTTGAATAAAAGCTAAACTTGATAATTCTTAAAAAACACTGAAAATAATTTCAGTGTTTTTTTTGTTTCAAATTATTTGCCTACCCAAACTCCGTGTAGGTTACAAAACTCATAAGCTTCAATAACTTTGTCGTCTGCAGTAATTGCAAATTCGACTTCAGGTTTTTCACCCGGTTTTAATTCTTTTACTTGCAACCCTTTTTCGGTTTTTAAGCAAACCCAAACAATCCAGTGCTCGTCTTGCATCGGGTGAGCAACACTTCCTACGGCAACTTTTACCTTAGTTCCCTCAACAGAGACAACAGGAACGTGCTTTTCCTTAGCAGCATCCACAGAACCGACTTTGACAGCCTCGTACTTTTTGTTGCCATCACAACAAGTTATAGTTGCATCTTTGCAAACATCAAGCCCAATAAAGGTTTTTCCCTTATCAGTTGTAAAAAAACTTAAATCCTTCATAACAACTCCTTCAAATTAAAGTATTTACTAAAATATAATAAAAAAAGGGCTTGACGTCAAGGGGGAAATATTATATAATACGGATGTTTTTAGGGCAATTAGCTCAGTTGGTTAGAGTACAAGCATGACACGCTTGGGGTCACTGGTTCGATTCCAGTATTGCCCATTTTATTTGTTATTTGCTATGTGGAATGTATAAAGCATTTTTTACCCTTGTTCACAAACTATTTATAGAGAAATTAAGAGATTTTTCACTGTACTTGATAATATTTTAAGAAATCTTATTGAAATATTTGCCTTAAAGGATTTAAAGACAATCTTTTTTTTCAAAAACAACCTAAACAAAAGATTTTCACCTATAGTGATTGATTTTTTTTATAAAATAAAGTAAAATTTATAGTCTACAATGACTTTTATAAACTTTGAGGTTACGATATATGAAATTTAATTTTAAGCAAGTGTTTTTTGACTGGGTTATTCCTGTTTTTGTGACAATACTTGGTACCTGTATAGCTGCTGCAGGTATACATTATTTTTTGCTTCCTACAACGATTTCGCCTGGGGGGGTAAGCGGAGCTTCCATTATTATTAATAAAGTTTCAGGCATTCCAGTGCAGTGGATGAACCTTATTATTAATGTGCCGCTTTTTATTTTTGGAGCAAAACTTTTGGGTAAACGATGTGCAATTCTCACATTGATTTCTACGCTTGTTTTATCAATAGCCCTTGAACTATTCAGCATATTCGCAAAAGGTGGTATTCCAAATTTGTATGATGATATGATGTTAGCAGCTATTTTTGGCGGTGTGTCGCTTGGTTTGGGGCTTGGTATGGTATTTAAAGTTGGTGCAACAACAGGAGGAACTGACCTTGCAGGTGCCATTATTAGTAAATATTTTCCAACCTTTAGTATTGCAAAGGGAATGGCTGCGATTGACCTTATCATAGTGATTTTAACAGGTGTTGTAACAAAAATCCCTCAAACATCTTTTTATTCTCTAATTACGATTTTCTTTTGTATGCGTCTAAGTGATATGATTGTGGACGGTTTTGATTATTTTAAAGGTTTTATGATAATTTCTAAAGACCCTGAAAAGCTCGGAACAGTTTTAATGAATGAACTTTCGCGTGGTGTAACTGTGCTAAAAGGTGCAGGTATGTATTCAAAGAAAGAAAAACTTATTTTACTTTGTGTAATTCATCGAGCCCAGTTTACAAAAGCTAGAGATCTTATTTACAAGGTTGATGAAAATGCCTTTATTATGATATTGGATATGAAAGAAGTTATTGGGCAGGGGTTTTTGCCCTTTAAACCAAAAGAATAAAAATAGGAATTCCCTATGGGAAAAAAATTTTGGCAAAACGGTATAAGTTTTTTATGCAGGCAGTGTTCTCATTGTTGTCGACACGAGCCGGGGTTCGTGTTTTTGTATGAAAAAGATTTACCTGTTATCTTAAAAAAATTAAACATAAACGCTGAAAGCTTTATTAAAAAATACTGTCGTTGGGTTGAATTAAGCGATGGCTATGAGTATCTTTCATTAATGGAAACAAAAAATTATGACTGTATTTTTTGGAATGAAGGGTGTAGTATTTATGAAGTGCGACCTCTTCAATGTAGGACTTTTCCATTTTGGACAAACGCATTAAGTTCCTTGAATGCTTGGGATATAATGACTGCTGGTTGTAAGGCTAAGATAAAAATACATAGCAAAGAACAAGTTTCGGAAAGACGTGAAAACGGACAAAACATAGCTAAAAAAACAGACTACCCCTGTTCAATTTCGGCAGGTTCCAACTGTAAAAATGATAATTTACAAGTTGGGCGAAGCCCCAAACAAAGTTTTTCAAAAAAATCTCCTTATAATGCAAAGGATGCAAGTTTTTTTTCGTATGATAGAATTGCGGAAATTATAGATGAGCAACTAACTTCAAAAAAAATTAAACGAGTGGGAGGCAAAAAATGAGAGTGAGATTTTGGGGTGTATCGGGTTCAATACCAACGCCATTAACTCCCCACGAGATACAAAATCGAGTGGTTGCGATTGTTCAGCGAATTAAAAAAGAGGATATTGAAAGTGATGTCGCTCGTGAAAAGTTTATAGCTAGTTTACCTGATTGGCTTTTTACAACTGTTGGTGGAAACACTTCTTGTTTGGAAGTTCAGACTTCTGATGGAACGCGAATTATTTTTGATGCGGGCTCTGGTTTGCGAGGACTTGGAAATGATTTAATAAAGCGAGCTGACTATAAAACGAATCGAACTTATCATTTAGCGATTTCTCATTTTCATTGGGACCACATTCAAGGGCTTCCTTTTTTTGCACCTGCTTACGATCCTGAAAATAAAATAATTGTTTATAGTACTAGAAAACAATGTAAAGATTTTTTAGAAGGGCAGATGCACCAGCCTTATTTTCCTGTACAAATGTTTGATGAGCGAGGTTTGAGGGCTCAGTTTGAATTTCATACAATTACAAATGATGAACCAATTATAAAAATAGGAAATGCAGAACTTGCTTGGCATAGGGTGCGACATCCCGGCGGTGCGGTTTCCTATTCTGTAAGCGATTATACTTCTAGCGATGAAGGAAGTACAAACTTTGAACGAATTCCTGCTAAAACAAATTCTGTACAACTAAAAACGAAACCTATGAAAAAGTTTATTTATTCCACAGATACTGAGTTACGGCAGAAAGATTTGGAGCATAATGAAACAAATAATAGATTTTACAGTAACACAGATCTAATGGTGGTGGACTCTCAGTATACTTTGAAGGATGGTATTGAAAAAGGTGGATGGGGACATTCTACTTTTTCGATGGCTGTGGATTTTGCAATAAAATGGAAAATAAAAAAGATTTTGCTTTTTCATCACGAACCCACTTATAACGATAAGACTATTTTTGGCATTAAAAAAAGTGCAGAAGATTATAGAAACTATCAAGGATACAGCTTTCCTGAAATTGATTTGGCACAAGAAGGAATGGATATTTTATTATGAAAGAAAAAATAGAATATTATTTTACAGATGCTGAACTCAAGGTACTAGCAAAACTTTTTAACAAATCGCCCGTACCTAAAGGTTTAGAAAAGCTTTATCAATTTGTAAAAAACTATTGTTACAAAACAATGACAATAGCTGAGGCAGAGTCTTTTTACGGTGAAAGATAAAACTTTTGTCTTGACTTTAAAACAAAAAGTTCTTATTATGTAGTGAAGCTTTTTTTAGTTTAGCTTAAACTTTAAAAAAGTTTACAATAAAAAATTGGAGATTTTTTATGGATAAATATGTTTGTGAGCTTTGTGGATATGTGTACGATCCTGCTGTAGGCGACCCTGACGGTGGAATTCCTGCGGGGACTAAGTTTGAAGACATTCCTGATAGCTGGGTTTGTCCCGTTTGTGGTGTTTCAAAAGAGAGTTTTGTAAAAGCTTAAAATAAAAAAGCTTTGATTTTACAAATCTTTTATTTAAATGCTCCCTAAAAACATCAGTTACTAGGGGGCTTATTGAATGTTGGACATTTTGTAAAAGCTTGTAATAATTTTTTGCAAAATGTTCTTATTTAACAAAAATAAATTTTAAGGAAATATTGTGGCAGAAAAAAAGATTAGTCGGGATAATTTTATTGCGACTATAGGATACGATAAGGATGTTGCTGTTGTAAGTAAAGCTGAGGTTCTAGCTTTAAAAGGCAAAAGTTTTGATGACATATTAGCGTCAAAAAACTTCCGTCAAGCTGCCGCCTGTGCTGTTTACAATGATGACGATAAACAAAAAGAATTGGTAGTAAAGGCATATAATGAAGCGACAGGCGGGCATTATACAGTAAAAAAATTGTCCAAGCTTTTTGGTATTGGAAGTCCTTGTACTGCAAAGGTTTTATTACTGTAAAGGGAAAAGCTTTATTTTACCTTTTGTAAATGGATTGGACATCAGTTTTAGGAGTGTTTTATGAAAAAGTTTTTTAACTTAGTTGTTTTGGTAAGTCTTGTTTTTTCTATTTTTGCTTGTAAAAGTTTTGACTTTATACAAGCTTATACCAATCCTGAATATGATGACACGGAAATAGTTCAAGGAATGTTAAATAGCGAAGCAAGCGAAATTAAAATACCTAAGCACGATAAGGGGCGTCCTTATATAGTGCGTCCATTAAAATTGGAAAATGTTCAAAATAAAAAAATTATCTTTGAGCCCGGTGTGGTCATTTTAGCAAAAAAGGGTGAGTTTCACGGCAAGGGGGATTTTTTGTTTTCTATTAAAAACTGCAAAGATATCCATCTTATTGGTTATGGGGCAACTTTTAGAATGCGAAAAGATGATTACAGGAGTGCCGCATATGTAAAAAGTGAATGGCGACACGGTATACATTTGGCAAGTAACGAAAACACAACTATTGAAGGCTTAAAGGTTGAAAGTAGTGGTGGAGACGGAGTTTATGTTGGTTATGCTGAAAGCCACATCTCTTGTAAAAACACAAAACTTTTAAACTTAACTTTAGAAGATAATCATAGACAAGGAATTAGTGTTGTTGCAGCAGATGGCTTGTTAATCGAAGGGTGTTCTATAGTTGGAACGCGTGGTACCCTGCCCGAAGCGGGAATTGATTTTGAGCCCAATGAACCAAGTAAGGAGTTTGCAAATTGTGTTGTACGAAATTGTTCCTTTCGGTTTAACAAAGGTGCCGGTATACAAATTTACCTCAAATTTGCTGAGCCGGGTAAGTTTCCGCTTAGCATAACTTTTGAAAACTGTGTTTCAAAAAATAATGGGCTTGCAGCTTTTTCAGTTATAGAAGTTCCAAGAAATCTTGAAGGTACAATTCGTGTTATTGACTGTGAATTTAAAGGAGTGCAGTTTATTAAAGCACCAAAATCTCTTATAATAACGGATAAATAAGTCCTTATAATTATTTAAGACGAAGTTTATTCAATTATAAAACCTTAAATTGACTGCAGGTGGTATTATGAAGAAGATTATTAAAAAAATAATTTTAATTTTAAGCTTGAGCGTCTTACTTCAGTCGTGTTTTTTGCTTGGTGGTGTGCCTTATTTTGAGGACGATTATGAATACACAGAAATTGATAAAGATGAACCTAGCCACCCCAAGCCTAATACACCAACTACACCTGAGCAACCCCCTAAAATTGATAAAAACCCCATTGGCGATTTACCCGAAAACCAAACACAACCTACGAATACTTTAAACAAGCTAGAGCAGGAGATCTTAAACGAAATAAATTTAGTTCGTCAAAATCCTGCAAACTATGCTACTAATGTTATGAAGGCTTATCGAAACAGCTCCCGAGCAGCGAACGAATGTTATAATGAGCTCTTACATACAAAAAGTATGCAAAGCCTTAAAGCGGAAGAGGGCTTGTATAAGGCTGCTCAGTGGTTTGTGCGTTATCAAGGTCCGACTGGAAATATAGGACATATAGCAGATACTTGGGGATACGAAGAACCTTGGGATAGAATGTCTCGGTTTGGTATGTATTACGATGGTTGTGCGGAAAATATTTCTTATGGCTATAATACAGCCCGAGAAATCGTTTTACAACTTTTAATCGACGAGGGTATTCCTAATAGAGGGCATCGACGCAACTTACTAAACCCTTCTTTCGAAAAGATTGGTATTGCAGTTGGCAAGCATGCAAAGTATCGATATATGTGCGTAATGGACTTTGCAGTTGATTATAAGTCGTATTAAAAGATTTCCGAATTTTTTAACTGAATGTATGTCCAGTTATTGGACAGTTTTGTACAGTAAACGAAGTTGGATTAAATTCGCCGACTAAAATCACATTGACTAATTTAATATGCAAGTTTGCACAAGATAAAACTCTAAGTGCAAACGCAAGCATTTAATGAGTCTAGCATCTAGTCGGCGAAATTAAATGTTTGTTTTCCGAGATCCTCTACTTGAAGTAAAAAAAAATTATTGTACAATATTAATAAGGAGTATTGATAAAATACAAACGAGGAGTGGTCATGAAACAAAAAAAAGTTTTTTCAATAGGCAGAAAGCTAACAATAACTTTTGGGCTTATTATTATAGGAATAATTCTTTTTTTAAGTAGTTTAGTGTTTATCAGATCACAAGATGCTGTATTAAAAGAAGTTGATAGTCATCTAATGGATATGGCTTTGGATACAGGAAATTTTATAGACCACTACATTGAAAATTGGATTCAATATGTGTCAGTATTTTCACGTTTGCCTGAACTGCAAGATAATGGATTAAGTTATTTGGAAAAAGCACAAATTTTAGCCGAAGCTGTCAAAAGTCAAGAAAAAAAGGAGCTAAAAGCCTTAAATATTGTAAATTTATCTGGGATTGCGTATTTTCCCGATGGTAAAACAGCAAATATATTAAAAGTAGAATGGTTTAGTAATTTTAAAAACGGGCAACATAAAATTTTCTCTGAACCTTTTAAAAGTATGCAAACTGATGATATTTTTATTGCTATTGCTGTACCAATATATGATAAAAATGGGCAAGTTTTGGATATTTTGCAAGCAACTCTTGACGCCTATGAACTAACAAAAATTATATCAACCGTCTCTATAGGTAAAACAGGCTCCGCATATATTGTAAACGACAAGGGAACAGAAATTGCTTCAAAAGATTTCCATTTTGTCATTGAAGGCTATAATGCACTTGAACAAGTTAAACAAGATAAAAGTGTACAAACTGTTGCTGACTTTATTGCCAATGCAATTTCAAAAGATCGAGGCTCTGGTTATTACACCTATGATGGAGTTACGTATATTACTTCTTTTGCAAAAACAGGTGAAAATTGGAAAATAATTGTTAAAGCACCAGTTGAAGAATTTTTGCATTCTATTCAAACATTAAAAATTGAAATTATAATTGCAGGATTAGCGGTTTTAATTATTGGATTTTTGATAGTTATATTTACTTCTCGTTCGATTATAAAATCTCTAAACCGAACGGTTGACGCTTTGCAAAATATTTCTGAGGGTGAAGGTGACCTTACAGTGCGGTTGCCTGTACGTGGAAACGACGAGCTTACACAAATGTCAGCATATTTTAATAAGACAATGGAAAAAATTCGTTTGGCTACGCAAACGGTCGGTGAAAATACAATCGTTATACAAAAAATTGGTGGAAATCTTTCTACAAATATGACTGAAACTGCAAGTGCAATCAATCAAATAAGTAGCAATATTGAGAGTGTAAAACAGCAGGTTATAAATCAGTCGGCAAGTGTTACCGAAACATCCGCCACGATGGAAGAAATTATCCGCACGATTGAGCAGTTAAATACGAGTATTGAAACTCAAGCAACAAGCGTAACGCAGTCATCCGCTTCCATCGAGGAAATGGTTGCGAATATCGCCTCTATTGCGAAACAGATGGGCAAAATAGGAAAAGCTATTGAAAACTTACACGAAAAGTCCGTTACAGGAAGAAGTCGCTCAACCGACGCTGCTGATTTTATTAGACAAATAGCCGAAAAGTCGGACGAGCTTAGCGAAGCAGCAATTGTTGTTCAGAATATCGCAGGGCAGACGAACTTGCTCGCGATGAATGCTGCAATTGAGGCAGCACATGCTGGCGACGCTGGAAAAGGTTTTGCAGTTGTTGCCGACGAAATTCGGAAACTTGCTGAAGAATCTAGCATTCAGGGAAAACAAATTACCGGTATGATAAAAGAAACACTTTCGATTATTGAACATGTTCGTGAGGCTGGAAATGTAGTAACAAAACTATATGAAGAATTTTACAGCTTAACGAATGAAATTTCCGAAAGTGAAAAACAAATTGTAATTGCAATGCAAGAACAGGACCGCGGTAACAAAGAATTTCTAGAGACAATTAAAACAATTACTGAAGTTACAAGCGAAGTAAAAGGAGGTTCTGCCGAAATGCTTTCGGGTGGACGCACCGTTGCTATGGAAATGCAAAAGTTAGACGAGTTTACCCGAATGATAACCGATAGTATGAATGAAATGGCAAGTGGTGTAATCCAAATCAACAATGCTGTGCAGGAAGTTCAAGAAATGGCGCATCAGAACAAAAACGCCATTGACTCACTGAGCGATGAAGTTGGAAAGTTTAAGGTTTAGGTGAGACTTTTATGCGAGGAGCGTAGCTCTGGCTTGCTTAGGCGGGAATTTTTGTGCACAAAAATTCCCGCCCGACTTTGCTAGATTTGCGTTGTAGCTCATTGCTAGTTTAAGATCGCTCACCCATCCAAAGCTCAACTTAAAAAAACATCCTTGTTTTTTTAAGGTGGTCAAGTTTTGAATTTTCTATTTATAATGCAAGGAAAATTCAAAACTCGCAAAAGCAAAATACTAACCCGCCGTCCGTGGAGGGAATGCGTTTTTAGCAAGGCACGGATAAGTCTTACAGGAGTTAATATTTTTTAAAAACATAAAGACTTATGTTGATTATTTTTTACTTTTTTGATAAAATTGTTTTGGGGTTTGGTATAAATGGCAACTGCAGAAGGAAAAGTTTTATACAATAAAAGACTGGAAAAAATCCAAAGTGAAATAGATAAACTTTTGGCACGGGAAGAAACAATTTTAACTTTGGCAAAAAAAGATGATGCAACCAGTGCGTACAAACTTTTAGTTTTAGTAGAGGATATGATTTATCTTGCTACAATGTATTTGGCTAAGCATAAACTTTCTGTAACTTTGCTAAAAAGCAAAAACGAAGCTTCCTTAAACGAGGCTCGAAAAACTTTGTACAAAAGTGTTATTTACCTTGAGGATATCACAACCGATTATATTGATGCGCCTTTTTCCGACTACAAAGAAAAACTTGCACGAATTGCGAATATAAGTTTGACTGAGCGATATTATCTCATGCGGAAGTTGGGACTCGCGATTGATATGGTTATTGATGCCTACGGAGATAATACAAAGTGGCGTTGGTCCTTTGTGGAATTGCAAGCAAGATTTGCCACAATTTCTAAAAACATTATTGACCTCAAGGATACAATCGAAAATGGTTTAGACCCTCGCTCAGATGATTACGAAACTGCAGTTTTTCATTTGCGTTTGACAAAAAAACTTTTGTCACAGGCTGCCGATCAGTATCGTGAAAAATATGAAATAGCAACAAGTGGCACAACTTCTGAGGACTTTAAGCATGCTATTACTTATTTGAATGCTCTTCGGCGTCTTTACTTAATTTTGAGCGAGCGAAATGAAGCTGAGGAAGTAAAACGTAAAATCGATATTTGGCAGGAAAAATTGGAAAAGGATGCCATTCGGCGTAAGAAAAAACATAAATTTGATGGCTAGTTTTTATTGCTTTAAGAAAACCGTATATATGGGGCTGTCGCCCCTATTTGTGTCAAAGCGTTTGGAGCGTAAACCGAATGAGTAAAACGCAACTCCTTTCAAGGGAACTTATCTTAAAATTGTTTGAAGCTTTTTCTATTCAGCGTTGGAACGATTTTATACGCCCTATTGAATTAACAGAAATGGACAGGGCAAGCGAAAAAATGTTTTTAGCTTTTTTTATTGGTAAGCTAGAAGAAAAAAAAGGTAATAAAATAAATTGGCAAGAAATTATCGAAGGCTCAGTTTTTGAAGTTTTTAGACGAGTGCTTTTAAGCGATATTAAATCCCCTGTCCAGCGAATGATACGCCAAAAATTTCCTGACGAGTTTGTAAAAATCAATAAATGGATTTTTGACTCTTATAGCAAAATTATCCACGACAAAGAATTTTTGGCGAGCTTTTATGATTATCTTTTTAATGTTCCAAAAAGCGATAAGCTTAGTCGAATGGTTTTAAGAGCCGCTCATAAATATGCCACTGTGCGAGAGTTTGAAATTTTGCGAATTGTAAACGAACCAGCTCGGCTCGGTAAGGTTGAGGAATACTTAAAAAGTGATATGGCTGAGTTTAGTTCGCTTGAGGGTTTGCAAGATTTTTTACCCGAAGGCAAATCCTATCAACTTATTATTGAGTTAGAAAAACTTAGGTTTCAAGAACGCTGGAATCAAAGTCCTCGAGTACCAAAAACTTCTGTTTTAGGGCATTCTTTTTTTGTAGCTCTTTTAACCTTGCTTATGAGCAAGTCTCTAAAGCATCCTGCTCATCGTCAGTACAATAACTTTTTTGCTGCTCTCTTTCACGATTTGCCTGAAGCTGTAACGCGGGATATTATTTCGCCCGTCAAGCGTGCAACAAATTATTTGCCAGAAGCTTTGCGTCAAATTGAAGCTCTTGTTGTGGAGGACGAACTTTTTCCTTTGATGGACGAATGTTATATTCCTGAACTTAAACATTATCTTACCGATGAGTTTGAAAATAAAATTTTTGTTGACGGTTGCACACAAGTAGTTTCATTTGAATACTTGGAAAAACATTCTACAGCTGAGTTTAAGCCTGTTGACGGAAAACTAGTGCGTCTTGTTGACCATATCGTAGCCTTTGTAGAAGCAGACCGTTCTATCTCATATGGAATTAGCTCGGAGCATTTAGTTTCAGGACGAAAGTCTATTTTAGATATTTATTGCGACCAAAAAAACATCAACGGCTTTGATGCTTCAGAACTTTTTGTAGAACTTGACGGCGGTATATGTTAGGCTTTTTTGCACAATGTTTGCAAGCTATTATTTCTACATATGAGCTTCATTGAGTGAATGAGTTTTACAACTTGACAGAATTGTGATGCAAAGCAAAACTCGTCTGTTTGTGCTTAAGCGAGGAGCGTAGCTCTGGTTTGCTCAAGGTTAGGAATTTTTGACACAAAAATTCCTAACCCAACTTTGCCAGATTTCCCTTTTAGAAGATTTTACAACTCGTCGATCTCAGCTTTGGTGAGACTTGTTACCTATAGTTTATAACCCTATTTGCACATAAAATTATACAAAATAATGAGAAGTTTGTAAAATGTTATATCTTGATACTATGTTCAATATCTTTTATAATTATCTAAATTTAAGGAGTTTTTAGATGAAAAAATTTATTTTTTTTAGTTTAGTTTTGTGTTTGGTTTTAGCTTGCCCAAGTCCCGTAAGCGACTCAAAGGCAAGTCCCGTGAGCGAGAGCGACTCAAAGGCGAGTGCCACAGAAGAAACCCCGCTCCCGTTGACTGTTGAAAACCTCGCTGGTAAGTGGTCTCGAGAAAATAGTTCTGAGGCGATTGAGTTCACTGCTGACTATAAATACATAGGTGCGAAAGGAACTACTGATGGTTCTTACAAAATTATCAGTGATGAAAAAATAGAAGTAACTTATCAACTCCCCCCCCCACTTCCTCGCCAAACATATAATGTAAAAATTACTTTATATAAAAATTATTTACTTTGGGATCTTGAAAGAGGAGGTACTGTTAGTAAATATTTTCGGTTATAAAATCGATAATCAAAGCTGTGTTATATTTTACTCCTTGTTTCTCAAATACAAACCATAATATTTTATTATCTCTATCTACATAGCAGCTTACGGCATTTTCTGCACTTAATATATATCCATTAGTTCCAGTAACAGTTCCACTTATTTTCATTATATGTTCTATGTTGCCGATTTCTTTTGTGTTAATATAAAAATTATTGGTTACATTTTCCTTTTGTATACATAATCGAATTACCGGTTTTCTTTTACCATCTATAAAAACAGTATCGTTAGTTTCATAACCTGTTTCTATATTAAAATCATAAATCAGCCCACCTCCACTAGTTGGTATTTTACCTAGCTTTTCGTCGACTTCGCTTTTTTTGTAAGTTTCGTTTTTGTTGTAATAATTTTCAAGAGCCGTGTTGGTGTGCTCTTTAGCGTTTGATTCTGCCACCTCAGCTTTTTCCGCTGCCGTGATTTCGGCTTGGGTTTTTGCGTTGTTTATAGCCGTGTCGGTTTCGGTTTGTGTGTAGTAGCCTTCAAGTTGGGTGTTTGTGTAGCCGTTAGCGTTGGTTTCAGCCTGGTTTGCTTTTGCGGTGGCAAAATCCTTTGCCTCGGCTTTTGCTTCGTTAATCGCTGTTATAAGTGAATTTACTGCATCGGTATCATGAGCTAAAGCTTCAGCTATTTCGCCCAAAGTGTCAAGTGTTTCCGGGGCGGTTCCGATCAATGTTTCGATTGCCCGATCCAACTGTGCCTTATTCACGGCTTCCGTGCCTTTAATCGCAGTCGGCACGCTTATGCTTCCATTCTCATTTCGGATCGGGTTATAGTAAGCGTGCATTTTATTTACGTGGGTGTTCAGCTGTGCCGTGTGATATGCGGTCAATGCTTCTTCGTATTCCTCGTCTGTGGCGTAGTCCTCAGCGTTAGGCGCTGTTTCGTCTGTAACATCGCCAAGCTCCAGCACCGGTTTATTTGCTTGTAACTCATTTTTAATTTCGCTTATGCTTTCGGTTTGATGTGTGTCCGTTTGAGCTATGCTGTCGGTTATGCGATCCAAGTAACCAACTGTTACAACTTCGCTTTTTGTATCAGGGTTTGGGCTGTTGGCTTTAATGGTTTCGCTCTCGGTATACATGACAAGCCGGTTAGCAGTCGGTTCCGGAGTCGCTTCGTGAGGGGCGGTATCGTTTGTGTGCCTTGCTAAACTCTCTTGCATTTCCTGTGTTTGATTGTCAATCTCCACGATGCGAGTTCTGGCGTTTTCGGCTTGTGCTTTTAACGAGTTTATAATACCGGCTGTTACAAAATCGCCATACACTTGATAATCCACATAAGCCGAAGTAATTGGAAGAAAAACCTTAATAGACTTCCAACAATTTTTATTTGATATTTCCGTGGCGATTGTGTCCTCATCCACAAATTGATAATCAAGACCACGGCTTAAAAGAGTGTTTGCTTTATCATCGAGGTCGGTGTAAATGTAAAATCCATTTTCAAAAAAAATACTGTGGTTAAGATTTAAAACTTCCCCTTGGGTTATATTCACCTTTTCCCCTGTTACTTTGTTTTTTGGATTGGTACCGGTTTCGTCTTTATCCATTACTAAAAAAAAATCGCTCATAATAAAACTCCTAATAATATATTACACATAAGTTATTTGTGTATCGTCTTGCATCGGGCGATCGGTCAGAACAAAGCCTGCAAAAACCCGACAATCTCTGTTGTGTTTGCGTGTTTCTTTAATTTTTACTTTTTGTTTTAAATAGCCTTGATACTCTAACTCTATCTCATCAACTATCCCTTGGCTATAACTCGGATAGCGTAATTTTTTAACACCGATATAATCATAAAGTTCGATACGAGGATCCGCCCAAAGTTCATAACTTAAATCATCGATAAATTCTTTATAATATCGCATAGCGGTATTTAAAATCTCAAGTGCACTTTCTTTATCACTCACACCGTCGATGTGTATATTTTTAACAACCTCACCGTTGATTGCAATGTTTGCTTCATTGCGAGCTTGAAGTGTAGTTTTTCGACTTTCTTTTTCAAGCCTTACACCGTATATGTTCACAGTGAGCGTTTGCGGAATGTCCATATAATTCCACACCTTAACATTTATTCCTTTTGGGCTTTTCGTAAAATAATATTCAAACTGCCCGGGCTGGAAATAATTTCCGATTTCGATATTGCTTATATCAATATCGCCGGTGCATTCAACCGAAAATGTCTCTGCCACATTGGGCATGTTTCTTCGCTCTATTTCGTTTATATCGTTTGTGTTTTGTGGTGAGAGCAAAAGCTCATCATTTTTTATATACTCATCGCCATGTGGATACACGATGTAATCAGTTGAGTTTATTAAACTAGGCGCCGGTTTTTCTTTTACGCATAAAAAGATTGAGCATTGTTCAAGGTCGGCGTATTCGCCTGGTGTCGCATACCAATAAAACTTTACCGTGATTTTGTTTACCTTGCCTTGAGAGTTGCGTTCAAGATTTATTTTATACTCGAAGTGTCGATATAAAAACTTATCGCTTATTTCTACGTGGTGAAAGTTTTCCGGAATTTCTGCTTCGTTAAATGTTACCTCGTAAGATGGAGTTTTTAAGCTTTCCATTTCTTCGCTGTCGTTGTGAAAAACTTTGTGCATATATTCGCCTAAGTCCATCAAATACCATTCGTGCGGGAGTGTTTGTTGTTTAATATGTTCGCCGTATTTATAGACGTGTTTCGTTTTAATAAATATTCCGTTTTCGTATTGGTAGGCGTTGTATGATAAATTTACGACGTTCGGAATTAACTGAACTGCTTTTTGACTTCCGGTTTCTTTATATTCATTCAAGCCGAAATATCTTTGTGGGTATCTTAAAAGGGAGTGTTTACTTTTTAACAAAGTTGCAACCAGCACATTACCTCGCACCGTGCAAAAGACATTTGTCATAGAGCATAATTTATTTAATATTTTTGAAGCGGTATCATTAAGTGGAAGCAAAGATATATTTATACTTTTAAGAGCATTATCAATCCCCGTTGCTTCTAAGCCGAGTCTTAAAGCAACTTCTCTAAAAATATAATAGGCGGATTTGTTCTCGATGATGCCTAAATTTAATGGCTCGTCTTTTTTACTACTTAAAAAACAAGCTCCTTTAATTGTCGCATCTGCCTTGCTTAATCCCGATGTAAAATCCAAAACCGCAAATGTTCCTAAGTTTAAAACAAATGGCTTTGTCATTTCGCCTTGTTGCATTGTTAGTAAAATTGTAAAAGTCGCTGTTGTTGTTAGATAATCTACGATAGACGATAATGTGTTTTCTTTGTCAAAAATTCGTTCGATGTTTGACAAAGTTAAATCAACTGTATTAAAATAAACTCGTCCTATCGAGCCTTCTTTGTTTTCGGTTTTCTTTTGTTGGTATTTAATTTTTACGATTTGACTTTCGTCCATTTCATATTCAAAGCCGGCAAAAAACGAGACTACCCAAACTCTTTTATTAGGTGTCGCTTTCGTGATAATAAGTTTTAAATGACTTGCATTTTTACAAGCAAGCGGAATAATAAGCGTATCTTTTGTGTTGCCTTCGATTACATGTTCTTTCTCTGGCGTCGCTGAAATATTGTTTGCGTAAATTTCAATTTTTGCATTTTCGATTATGCGGTCGGGATTTGTGCGAAGTGTTATATTTTCAATGTCAGTAATCGGCATCCACAAAGTGATTTCATCGTTTACGCTTCCGTCCGCTCCTGCCATTTTCCCTATATAACCGACGTAAGTAGTGTCCTGTTTTTCGACTTGTACAAAATCATCTACCCCACCATAACGATTAAGCACACTTGGGAAAACTCGATTATATTCATCGGCTACGTCCGGCAGAGTGTTTTTATCTACTCCAAAATTCCCATCAATAAAAAAACGGTTTTTAATATGCGACATATAAGGATACACTATTTTATCCACCACAGATCCACGCTGAGCATTCGGAGCTTTAATTTTAATAACCGTTGGCTCCTTTACTGACAAAAAAGAAAATGTTAGGCGTGCTTTAAATTGTCTGTTATTATCTTTTATAATTTCGAGCGTGTCCTTGTCTACTAAAACCATTTAACTACTCCATAAAAATCCCATCAATTTGTTTTTCTTGTCTAATCATACATTTTATAAATATACATTTCAACCGTGATATTTTTAGGTCGCGTTTCAATGTCGGTGCGTCCATTAGAGTTTTCAGTACTCTTGCGTTCTGTATTGTTTCCGTAACTCCCGCGTTTAGCTATCTGCCTATTAACGCCTGTTGGTACTTGGTCTAAATAAGCGTGAGTATGATTTTGCAGTGCGTCTTCTTGTCCGCCACCGCTCCCCTTTGTTTTCGCATCATATTTCACGTACTCATTTTCGCGTCTAAACTTGCTTGCGTTACCTCCGGACATTCTTAAAAACGCACCCGCCCATTTCTCGTCTAACATTGTCCAATCGCCTTTGCTCGTCCATGGGTACTTGCCTAATGCCCCGTACGGCTCAGGTTGTCCTGGGAAACGGATGTACAACTTCCCAGGTGCTATGGTACAAGCAGGCATGTCTCTTATAGCCTCGACTGCTTCTTTTAAGTTTTCAATCGAACTTGCCACCGAGTTCCAGTCTTCGTTTGTTAATGGATCGTCGGCATTTTTGTGCGGTGGCACAATTACCTTGCCTAATAGTTCGTCTAGTTTTCTTCTTAAACTCATTTTTTATATCCTCATTTTTTATCCGTCATTGCGAGACTCACGAAGTGAGCCGTGGCAATCTATTCGAGTGGATTGCTTCAGTCGCTACGCTCCTTCGCAATGACACTAATTTATTTTTAACGTTACGCCCGAGTAAACAAAAATCTTGCCGCCTCTAAAGTCGTAACTATATTTTTTTAAGTCTACAGTTTCTATTTCTATAAAATCAAAATCATTATAAATATTACCGGTGTTAATCATCGGTAGCTTTTTTGTGAATAATTTTTTTTCAGTTTCAAATGATGCGGTTTTAATTTGTCTTACAATGTGATGCAACTCCTGAAACTCTTTTTCATACATATTTTTATATTTGAATGATGCACTTTTCTTTTCGTTAATTATATCTTCCCGTGTCGTTCCATCGGCTGTTGTAAGTTTGTTTCCGATTTCCTTTATGTCGATTGATAGCTCAAAACCCACAGGGATTATAAAAACCTCATCGCCTATTTTTATAAAATCTTTCGGGAAGTGATTATTTAAATATTCGTCATTCGTCATTTTTAATCTCCTATGTAATTATTTCGCTTAGCACCTTCCACAAGGGCTAAAAGGTCTCGGTCATTTTCTCTTAAAGCGTCTAATACTGTATCCGCTATATTGCCGTTTTCCGTTGTGTTTATCGTGATTTGATAACTCGGTGCGATGGTCATAGCGTTTGAATTATTATTCGTTATACCTTGAGCTTTAAACAATGCTTCAAGGTTTTGTTGAGTAACCGGTAAGATTATTTCAGGTACTCCGGCTTCTCCCACAACTGCCGGCGCTCCACTTGCTAAGCTCACCGGAGTTCCGCCGGTACTCGGATACACAATACCACCAAGAGCAAACTTTATCGGGCGGGGTGCCGGTGGAAGTGGTGCAGGTGTTGCCGTTCCGCTTGGTAGTGGGGCTGCACTTACAACTCCGATTTGAGCACCGGCAAGAGCGGCGGCTGTGGTATGCAAAGCACCGCCGACAAAATTTCCTGTTGCAAAAGCGGCGGTGGCTCTTGCAGTTTCAACTGCCGTCTGTACCGTTAGCGTTATAATGCTTTGAGCTTTTTCCCACTGTGCGGACTGCCTTGCTAAACTTGCCATGCTTTGAGCCGAGGCGTTTTGGGCTTCGATGGTTGCAACCTGAAACTGCCACTGAGCTTGAGCTTTGGTGTTAAGCATTTCAATCTCTTGAGCCCGCTCCTCTTTTTGCCTTTTCTTTTCAGCATCGGCTTCTTTTTTCTTTCGGGTTTCCTCAGCCTTTGCTTTGCGCTCTGCTTCCATTTGGGCTTCAAGGTTTTTAGCTTTTTCAATATTTGTTTCTTGATTAAACTGTGCCGTTAATTCCTCAAGGGAACGATTGTGTTCGTTAATTGTTTTTTCGTATTCCTCTTGCCTGCGTTGCTCCTCACGTTCCATCGCTTCGAGCTGGCGTTCTTCTTTCCAGTCGAGGTACTCGTTTTCCATCTCCATGAGTACTTCGTTTTTGTTGCGTTCGATTTCGGCAAGAGCTTCGGCATTTTGTTGGGCGATTTGTTGTTGCTTTTGGGATATTACACTCGTTGCAATATCAGCCATTCCGCCGACGGTTTGAGTAACGAGCCCACCGTATTCGCTTACTCCCTTAGCGACTTTGGCAAGTGTCTCGTGGATTTCGTCAGCGACTTCGCCAAGCGCCTCTTTTGCAAGAGACAGTCCGTCGCTCATTATGTCAAGCTCTTTTTTAAGAGCTGTTATTTTCTTTTCGTGTAAATCGGCATCCTCTGCCGTTAGCTCGTTTATTTCTTTTTGGAGTTCTTTGGAGCGTTCGGTGTATTCGTTTATAACAAATTTTAACCTTTCTCTTTTGGCATCGCTTGAGTTTTTATCGCCAAAGTCGCCGGCTTTAAATTTAGTTTCGGCTTCGGACTCTATTTCCAAAATTGTCTTTGCAGCCTTGTCTTTAATTTTTGCTAATTCTTTATCTAGTTTTTCAGTTGCGATTCTGGAAATGTCATCGTAGGTTTTTGACGTTTCCTGTTGTATCGTTTTTTGTTGAATGCTAAGCATAGCGTTGACGGCTTGATTATAATCCGCTCCGGCTTGCATTCGTTCGTGGATAAAAGTCTCGAGGAGTTTTTTACGCTCGCCGTAATGTTTCTCCTCTGCTTCTTTTGTTTGTTTATCCGCCTGTCCCTTTGTGATTCGCTTTTCGTTCTCATTATTTTTTATAATTTCAAGTTCTCGTTTATGGGCATCGTCAATGGCTTTTAACCGGTCGCTTTGTTCTTTGATAAGTTCTGCAAGAGGATCTTTGTCGCCGGTACCTGTGCCGGCTTCGGTTGGATCGGTGGTAACGTTTTGCTCAGATGCTAAAAAGTCTTTTTCGCTTATGCTTTGTAGTTCGAGTTTTGCCTGTGTTACTTTTTCGTAGGATTCTTTTTGAGCGATTAGTGTTTCGTTGAGTCGTTTTAGCTCTTTGTCTTCCTCGGTGAGTTTTTTTATATTGTCTTCAAGATCGCCTGAAAAGCCGGTTCCTGTGCTATAAAGAAATTCTTGGTGGGTTTTGATTTCGTCTTGTCGTTTTTTTATACTTTCAGTTGTTTCGTCGATTGCTTTTTTGTGTTCCGCTTCTAATGCTATGTATTTGCCAATCTGCTCTTTTGCTTCAAGCACCATTTCTTGAAATGATTTTCTTTGGTTAGCCGTGGCGTTTTCGTCAGGCGTTATGTTTAACGTGTCTAAAATTTTTTGTTCGAGCTGTTGTTGTTCGTGTTGCTGTTTTGCGTTTTTTTCTTGTATGGCGTTTAGCTCCGCCCATGCTTTTATTTTTTCTCTGATGTGGGCGATTTCTTCGTAATGAGCTTGCTTTGCTTTCTCCCCCTCTATCCTTAACTCATGTGCTTTTTGCTTAGCCTTATCAAACCAAGTGCAAAGCTCTTTAATTGCCACGATTGCAGTTGTAATACCGACTACAATTAGCCCGATGTGGTTTGTTGCAAATGCTGCGTCGAGCAATTTAAAAGCTGATCTAACGGCATCAACCGCTTTTTTAGCTGTAGTAAAACCTCGCACCAAACCGAAAATTCCGGCGGTGGTGGCTGTTATCGTGAGAAGCACTTTTCCCACACTTGCAATAGCTTGTATCGTTTGTCGATCGAGGTTTTTTAAGTATTCTAAACCCTTAAAAAGAGGCTGTAAAAGCCCTTGTAACGAGGGAATTAATTCCTGTCCGAGTTTTACGGCGAAGGCTTTTGCGTTCAAGCCAGCTTGTTGTAACTGGAACCCGAAGCTGTTTATTCCGCCGGAGGTTGCTGCATTAAAAGCCTGATCCGCAGCTCCTGCCGCATTATGCATTGCTTCGAGGTCGGAGGCAAACTTTTGAGCACCTTCGCCTGTGGCGTAAAGGGCTAGTTTTCCGGCTTCGATACTGCCGAAAATTGTATTGATTGGGCGGTTGGTTCTTTCGGCTACTTCGTTGATTGCTTGCAAAGCCCCTTGAAGCCCGCCAAACTTTTCGATAAGTTCAGTCCCCGATGTAACGCCCAACTCGTGGAAAACCTTTGTAAGCTCGGCTCCGGGTTTTAAAAGCTCGTTATAGGTGGCGGCTAACTGAGTAGCAACTTCGCTCGCTCCACCGATTACACCGGTACCACTCGAGAAGACTGCAAACATTTCCTCTTGGGTGATATTCAAAGTTTTACTTAAAGCCGTTACCCTTTGGATACTCGATGCCATATCGCTCATAGAAGTTTGACCGAGTTTCAAAGTAACAAAAGCTAGGTCTGAAACTTTTTGTTGAGCCTGTGCTGAGGTATCGCCATAACCTTTCGTAACAGCGGATAATAAATTCAAAGCTTCTTGAGTAGTCGCCATTCCCGCCGTTGCAGTTTTGGCGGTAATCGCAAGTTTTTCGGTCGTGTCGCTGGCGTCCCCATAAGCCGAGATAACACCGTAAAGCCCATCGGTTAAATCTTGGGTGCTTTTACCAACAGCCGGAGAAAGCTCCAAAACATTATCCTGAAGTTCTTTTACTCGCTCGGTTGCCCCTGGAATAAGAGTTTCGACTCGGGCAAAACCCTCGTTAAAATCCACCGCCATTTTAGCGGCGGCGACACCCATAGCGGCAATAGCTGTAGTTGCAATAGTCGCTTGCTTTGCAACATCGCCAAAAATCTTATTAGCATCTTTTGTCTTTTTTTCAAAATCATCGAATTTCTTTTTGCTTTCTTCGACAGCCTTGTTAAACTCGTCATTTTCCCCGATGATTTTAAAAACTAATTCTCTTGCCGTTACCGCCATATTTTAACCTTTTTGCTGTGTGCTATAAACTGTATAATCTAAGCGTAAAGCCGTGTGATTTCCGTGTCGCTTAAAGCCCGTTCTTCAACCGCTTTTTGCTGTGTGCTATAACCTAACTTTAATAATTCAAAGCCGTATCCGCTATCCAGTTTTTTTACCAGTGTTTCCAATGACCAATGTCTTAAAATATGCTCCTCGCTTATCTTATACATTATCATTGCCCTATCGATCATTTCTCCCCAGTCGTTTTTTTTTCAGATGAGCTTTCCTCTGAATCTTTTCCTTCACCGGCACTTGTGTCTTGACTTTTTAAAAAATTATCCACAATCGCATAAACTATAATTTTATAAAAAGCATCAACCTGATCTGCTGAGGCATTTTTGCTTATATATTCTTCCGTAAACTCCGGCTCATAAAAAGAGCAAAAAACCGAAACGCTTCGGATTTCGTCTTGCATGATTTTTTCTTGCGGATCATCCTCTTTTTGAGTTTTTAAGTTTTCGTTGTGATTGTCGAGCAAAGGAATCGCCAAGCCCGATGGTATATAACCCACCTCAAACTTTTTTTTCAAAAACTGAACCTTTTTACTTTCAGCTCGCAATGTGTCAAGGTTTATATAATTGTTTCCCATATATTCTCCAGTTTTAAAAAAGGGAGCTTATGTTAAACTCCCTCATCTACCCCGAATTAAATCTCCGCAGTTTCTCTGTAAAGACTTTCTTTTTCGAGGTCTTCATCCAAAACCAATTCCGGATGAGGTAAAAACTCAAAGCTAATCGGAACCTCTGCCACAGGGTCTGTGTCGTTCTTTGACTTCAAGGTAATCGAATCTTCGCCGTCATAGAACCCATAAGGAAACTCGAAAATTCGGTCAATCGTGCGACCGTCTTGTGCCTTGCGTTTGTTGGTAAGGCGTAATGCGATTGGCTCAACCACACCACTTGCACCCTTACCCAAAATGAAAGCCTTTGCTCGAGTTACCTCATACTCGACGGTTACCGCTTTGGTTTCATCCAGTACACCGCTCGTAAGAAATTCAAAGCCCCACAAACCCGAAGCGTTTTGACTTACCTTGTAATCGGTTGCGACGGTGAGAGTTTTTGTGCCTTGCTTGATTACGATGTTTTCAGGTTTTGCCCCGTCATAGTTTGCAAAAACAAACTCGTAAAACTTTCCCTTTTGAGCATCGAAAGCTTCCGTTTCCTTTTGCTTTGTACCGGGTAAAGTCCGCACCGTAACAAGCCCTTTCATAATCTTTCCAAGCAAGGGAACATATCGCTCAAGCAAAACAAATTCCACCTTTGCCTTCTTGTCGATTTCGCCTTTCAATGGCACAGTTCCATTGTCAGCTTTTACATCAAGCTTGGTGCTACTAAAAGAAATTTTAATTCCTCTAGCCAAGCCTAAGTCATCAGGACTGGTAAGATCCCAAGTTTTACCGACATTGTCGATTGTGATTCCCTCTTTTGCAAGTTCGATTTTCGCCGAGGCTAAAACCATACTATCAGGGTTTTGTGATGTTGTTAAATCCATAATCTACTCCTCTTAATTTATGTCTCTAAATTAAATTCTAAATCATTAAATTCCAATTCCACAAGCCAGCTTTCAGCGTAAGAATAACTTCGCTCATCCGCTGACAAATCCGCAAATAAATCGTCATCGTCTCGCAGGGCTGTGTGGTATGCCATGCCGTAAAAATTCTTTCGTCTTTCTCCGCCGGCTTTTGCAATTAAAAAACCTTGGGCATCATCAAAAAAGCGGGCAAGCTTTAACGATTGCTCAAGACAATCATTTATCGCCGGATTACTTGCAGGGATTTCTGCGAAGACAGTCGCTCTAAGCCGAAACCTCACAAGCCCATTTCCCACGATTACCGGATGGGGCAAAAGTGAAAGCTCCACATGAAACCGCTCGCTCTTAACTTCGCTAGGTGCGATAATAACAGGCGTGCCGGTTTCTTTTTTCAAAAACTCCACATAGCCATTTACCACATCCAAATACTCAAGACTCATAATAATCCACCACCCTTGTTTCCATTTTTGCGATAACGTCATCGGGCAAGAACATAAAAGGACGTGCAGGAACTGTTACGCTTGTTTTCAAAATGAAAACACAAACAGCCTTTCCTTCCGGTTTTTTTGCCATGATAACGTTTGCCCTTTGCCTTGTGCCTTTTTTGTACGGACGATATACAATCCAGCCGTCATTTTTCAAACCTTCGATAACCTCTCGGGCAGAAAAACCGTAACGGCGTTGAAAGGTGCGAGTTTTCGGACTTGCTGGAATCGTAAGGAACTTCGCCTTTTTTGGTTTTATAACCGTTTCCGTTCGCCCGTCTTCCGGATTGTGAACTCGAGCATGGGCAACATTCGTGCCTATCGTCGCATCGCTTTCCGTGTGCCTTGCCGTGATACTTGCCCGAAGCCTGCCGTTATCTTTTAGCGTATTCGAGCCTTGCTTAACCTCTTTTGTAAGCGGAGCGTTTGGTGGCGGTGTGTTGTTTTCGATGTTTTTTTGTACCGCCGATTGTCCCATTAACGAAAGCTCTTGCATTAAAGGTTTTAACGAGCTTATTTTATCAAAAAAACGATCGTTCTTTTTTTGGTTTACCTGAAACTGAATATTCATAAGCTCCCCACACCTTTGCTACCTAGTCAACTCGTATCGCCCCGACCGGAGCTACGTTTTCACGTTCGGCTTCTACGTTTCCGTACCGGTCGTTAATCAAGCGCTCTGCTTTTTCAAGCCAACCTTTTCCCGCTTCTTTATCTCCGTTATACAAATAAAGCTCATACACAGTCAACGCTTTTATTACTTCTCGTTGTGTTTTGCTGTACAAGTTTAATTCTTCTTTAACCAAGTACAGTAAGCCGGAAGCAAAGTCAGTTGCTCGTACAATACAGTCGGCTGTAACATCATCTGCAGTTCGGTTTTCGTCCCAGCTTAATTCGCCATAAAGTTTCGGACTTATGTAGTCCTTAATCTCATCAATGGAAATCGGATCAGGACTCGCAAGCGGTTTACTCAATAAACTTGAAAACGGATCGCTCATTGTAACCTCGCTCTTTACGCCTTGAAAGTCGTAATAACAATGCCCTTGGTGTTTACCAGTGGCAACGGCTTACTCTTGCTATAAATATTAACACCACGCTGATCGTCTCGGTCTTTAACAAAAGAATAAAACGGCACCGCTTGTCGCATAACCACATCGTCAAGCTTAAAATAAGGCATTGACTGCCCTGCTTGAGTTGCTCGTGCTAAAAGCTGTTTTTCTTTTACAAGACGAACCGTTGTTTTTTTGCCTGTTTTATCCTGATCCACATAAAAGTCATTATCCAGTAAAACCGTAAAACCGCCGATAGTAATACTTCCCGGAGCGACACTAATCGCATAAGCATTTTGACTTGCGGCTGCATTGACGATTGCGGTAAAAACGTCTCGACTTGCGATAAACTCTACAGCCCCACCGACATTGTTTTCTGCCATCTTATCAATGGAGTCATTAAAGGCGGTTATCAAATCAGAAATTTTTAACGCAGCAAGAGATACCGTCGATGCGATTGTTCCAACAGAACCATAGTCGACTTCATAGCGCACCAACGATCCGCCTGACTGCATCATGTAGTCAATCTTCCCTTGGTGGGCTTGTATAGCAAGCGCTCTAGTTGTGTTTCTGATAATCTCTAAATGTTGTGCAAGTTTTTCGTCAATCATTTGTTGGCGACCTTGTGCTGTTGACCTTTCGTAGTCGTCAAGTTCAACAGCGGTAAACCCATCGTCGATTTCTATCGGCATAGGTTCAACAACATTTACTGAGGTCGAGCTTTTAGGGCGATACCCCACATCACCTCGTCGAATTACCGGAATATTTCCGATTTGCTCGAAAACATCTTTAACCGCAATGTAGCTCGTGTTTTTACACGGGCGTGAAACAAAATAATTGAGAGCGTTTGAAACCTTTGCAGGATTAGCCGCAACAACTCGCTCAATATCTTGTGGTTTTATAATTATTTTTGCCATCTTTTTTCTCCTGTTTTAATCATCAAAACTTTGCAATGGATAAATCCCACATGCAACCAACTTTTCGCAAAGAGCCGTTGGTGCCGCCTTTTTGCTTGCATCAAGTAGCCGAGCTTGAGCCACACAACCATGTAAAAGACAGCGACCGACTATCTCATCAGTACCCTTTGCCTCAATATCTTCCACCAACACAACGCTCGGAGTGTCGGCATCGGACGCCGCCTCGTAGCCAGTGTCTCCGGCTTTTAAAATTGTGCCGGCTTTAAGTTTCCCAACACCAGCCTTTATTAAAAGACTTTGAAAAATCGGTGGGTGAGCGGTAAGCACTATACCAACATCTTCTCCCAAACTTTCCCTGACATTAAACTTCATTTTCTTCTCCTACATCTTTTGTGCAACTGCACCCCAGTCAACATTTGTTTGCCCACCCGAACCCGAAATCGTATCCGAGTAGTCAAACCCCATACTTCCTTCCTGCACCTGCTCGGGCCAAGCAGCAAGAATCGTACCCAAAAGCTCAATCTCATTCGCCGATGCAGGCTTGCCATTATCGGAAAAGTTGACTGAATCGTTTCGCCTTGCAAGAGACTCGGCAAGCGTTTCCGCCTTGTCAAAAATCCCTTTCGGCACCCGATTTTGCACTTGAGCCTTAAAAGCCGTTATGCGACTTTTTTTAATCTCATCATCATAAACCTTGAGCCTATCCGAAAATTCTTTCGACAAAACTTCCTCGTTTGCAGAACCTGAATAACTTTTCAGTTTTTCTTCCAAGTCTTTTTTGTCTTGCACAAGCTTTTCATTTTCGGCTTTAAGAGTAGCGTTCTCTTCTTCGAGTCGCTTAGCCTTTTCTTGCAAAGCCTTAATTTCTTCTTCTGTCATATTGACCTCCTTGCTGTCAATTTCTTTAAGCTTCCCCGAAAACTCAAAAGATAAAACCTCATCGCCATCGGCAAAAGCAAAAGTTTCTAATTCTTTAAGCCCGGGAATTTTCGGCGGTGTTGCCCCCAAAAAAGCCAAGTGATGCAAATACGCTTTGCCGTCCTTCGCTCTTTTTGGCAAGCTCACACTCCAGCCGTCATACTTCCCGTCTCTATATAGTGTATCAAGTTCCGAGCTAAACTCGACATCGCCTGAGAGCGTTTTCCCGTCATCGCTTAGCTCCACACTCCACACATTCCCAAACTTCGGAGCATTGTCTTTGTGCATCGCCTCATGTCCGATCCCCACAGGACGCTTAGCCGTAAAAGTTTCCACCGCATCCTGTAAATCCCTAGCGGTAATTTCATCCGAGTTCACACCCCACTTACCCACACGGGCAAGCTCTAATTTACGCATTATTCTTGACATTGTTATTTACCCCACAACCTAACCCAAAAGAACCGCACGGCTCTTTTTAATAAATACAAAATATTATTTACAAGATTTTCAACCTCGCAGATTTTCTTCCCATTTGATGTGACTATCTCTTGCAACTCTGACTGCTTCATAATTATTGTAATTGTTATAAATCGACGCACCCTCTGTTACAGCAAATACTGAAAGTCCATACTTTTCTGATAAAAATTTTATATCCTTTATAAAACTTTTGGCTTTTTCTTTTACATCCACTTTCTACGTCTCTCGCAATCCTTAAATTTTAAAAACTCAGCTTAAAACGCATTTTTATCGCTTATCCGTCAAATGTTACAGAAAACTTATGCACGCCCGTGTACACTAGTTAATTTTGCAAATTCGGCAGTATTTTAAGCCCATTAGACAAGTGCATTTGCAGATTTTTTCAGCCTTTTTTGAAAAAGGCGAGTCTTTATAAAAAGCTTACAAAAACCTGCCAAAATACATTAAAGGAGGCTCAAATGTCAACAAATCCACCAGCCATCATGTGTAATATAACACAAAAGATTTTAATCAGGGCTACGTCTGGAGCGAGGGAAGTTTTAGTTTATGCTTGATTTTTTTTAGAAAATAAATGATAATGTGTGTAAGTGAGGTTTTATAAAATGATTAAAAAAATTCAATCTTTTATTGTTAGGCTTTTGATAAAGCGGGCTTTACGAAAAAGAGAAAGGGAAAAGCTCCCCCAAGTAGAAGCTTTTATGGCGTGGTATGAAGGCACTAAAAGCTCTTCTGTATAAACTTATGAATCTCGTCTATCTGACAAGCTTTTTTGATTGCCAGTAAAATCTCGTTCATTTCGGCGTGGTAGGCATCAGAAAAGCTACTGACAATTCCATCTGAAATTTTATCTACTTTTACTAAAAAGCCCTGAAACAAAATCCAACATTCCAACCTCCGATGTTTGTTATCGATAACTTATTATATTATAAAAACACATCAAAATCAAGTTGAGAAATTTATTCTGATTTTATACTGCGGTATGCGTTCTTTGTTTAGGATAGTTTTCTCTTGGAAGGCAACTTTGGGCGTATGCAACAGCCCAATCCGCACTCCACTCATGGTCTGCGGGTTTTATCATTTTTGCTTGTTTTGTTTCTTTATCAATTTCAATAAGCCCTGTGAAAGGAAGCGTGTGATCGCTGATTAAATATTCATATAAAACGGTCTTATCATTTTCTTCTTTTTTTCTATATATCCTCATCTTTTACCACTGCCTCCCAGTTATATTTTTTATTTGCTTCTTTATGTGCATCCTCATATGTTCTAAACTTTTTACGCTTCATAAGAGTTAGCTCTTCAAGCTCGTGCTTCAATAGTAGAATATCTGTTTCTGTGTGTTCATTTGTCCGTATTCTCTCCAAGGCTATTACTATCTTTGTATCAGGGTCAAACTTTTTTATACTACCATCCTCAAACCTATGCTTTTTGTAAAAGAGATGGTTTATTATTGCCTCTACATCTCCAGCAGAAAACCCTGAATTATCTGCTACTTTCATTATAAGGTTTTTTTTATTTCTGTCAATATCTTTATAATATTTTTCGGTAGTTTTCTCCTGTTCCATGACCGATTTATCTTTAAGATCGTTTATAATCTTACTTCTAGCACCGCTTGCGCCGGTGGTGTTCTCTTTCGGTTCAGCCTCTTTTACCTTCACCCCAACTTTTTTTGCAAGCTTATCAATCGAATAATTTTCCACACCACATTTTTTAGCAAAAGCCTCTATCTCTTTTATAAGTCCATACCGTTCGACTCGTTCTATCATTTCAGGTGTAATTTTCCAGAAACTTTCTTTTTCAATCGGGTTTCCCCCAAACCCTTTTTGTGGCTTAAAGTTTTTATCAAATTCATACATCGATACCTTTGCCTCTGGCAATGTACCGAGTTCATCTTCATAAACCGCCCTGAAAGTAGTCCTGCAATTATAATGATACGGTGGAAATCCGTAAGTCGCCCAAAACTGGTGATAACGAGGTAGAGCCTTACCGCCGACCATACTTGACAAACCACTACAAGTATCACTCTGTCTTTGATCGTTTACAAATAAAAGTTCCCAAGCCGGCGGTTCGTTATCTTTATACTGCATAAGCCTACCTGCATTATATGCAGACTGTACGTTGGTTCGATACACAGTTTCCCAGTATCCAGCACTAAACTTTTCGCCCCAGCCTTCCGTCATCTTTTCGATGTCTTGCCAGCTTTCCAACATCGATTCGCCTTTTTCTACCGCATTGGTCAAGCGTTTTTTTAAATCCTCGATGTGATCTGCATTGTTTAACTTTGCAACCGTAAAAGCCCTAAATCGCAGTTTTTGCTCAAGCTCATTCCATTCATTTTTCTCCATAGGAATTTTACTTCTTAAAAATTGTACCGCCTCCTCAAAAGGCACCGCATGAGAGCCAAGCGAAAAATTAAAATCGTCGTCGGCAAAGTCTTTTTCCTTTTTTTCGTCAGCGTGATAATACCCCAAAAGCAAAGAGCCTTCGAGCACATTTTCCGCCAATGATACAAGCTCTTTAGAATCTGAAGCTATAACAGGAACCGCTTGAATCTTTTCTACAGTGATTTTTGATATATCTCCTGATGTTTCTTTTTTTAATCTTTCTATTATATTAGCCGTCTCGGTTTTCAAAAGGCTAGTCATTATTTTTTCAAAGCGTGATTGCCCTGCATCACAAAAAGAATTTAATTCGCTATTTTCTTTTTTTACCCGCCGGTTTTTTCGTCTTAGAAAAACACTAGATTTTTTAATCGGTCGTCTAATCGAGCTTTTTTTTTTACATCATCTGAAAAGTCAAACTCGCTACCTTCCGGCGTATTTTGAACCGGAGCGACAAAGCTATCATCCTCACCGTCCGGCTCCGGCAATTTATGTCGATTATACAAAGCTCGCTTCGAGACCGGAATCCCACGATCAATCGCTTGCATTATCATTTCCCAAGGAGCCGATTCGCCTGCATCTATTTCAAACTCAAGCGGCTTCGTTCCCGGGAAGTTTAACTCAGCGAACCAATCATACAAAGTTTGAATCGTACTTTGCAAAGCTTGAGCATCTTTTGTTATAACCGCGGCAAAAGTATCATCGTGTAAAATCGCATTTGCCCGAGTACCATATTGTGCTTCGTTTGTCGTCAAGCTCTGCCCTGTAAGCCCGTACGAAATTTCGGTGTTACAAGTGTTAATTAAAACATCAAAATCTTTAATCGCACCCTCGGCATTTAAGTATTTAACTTCTCTAACATTACCTAAAGCCAAGCTTGAGCCACTTCGGATTTTGTGCAAAATGTCAGCGAGTAAGTTAGCCCGCTTTTGAGCTTCCACATCAGTCTTTGTTTCAAACAAAGCCAAAATACTCGGAACCCCAATTCGCTCCGCCGCCATCGTCCAAAACTTAAAACCTAGCTTTTTAAAAGTCCAAGGCCAGTACACTTGTCTTAAAATACTTAAACCCTCGACACTTCCCGTTCCCCTATCGTTTCGATGTATTATAAATTTGTATGGTGTGTTCAAAGCTTGATTATTTGTAATTAAAATCGGAGTGTAGCGATCGCCTGTTTCCGCTTGGTTAAACCTGATGAGCGGACGAGGGAGCGGAATAAAATCAGCAGGAACTAAAAGTCCATCCTCTTTTTTCCAAATAACTTCACTTATTGAAAGTCCGTAGGGCAACGCATTCAACAACTGCAAGCCTAGCTTTTGCAATTTATTATAATCGATAGCGTTTCGACACGCTTCATTTAACCTTTCATCCTCACCATCAACTTGCCCCATATCAAGACGCAAAATCTTATCCTGTCGGTTTTCCACAAGACTTCCGATTCGAGCATCCGAAAGCATATCATTAAAAGTACGCACCGCATCAGCCGAATTTGTAAGCCAGTCCATAGTGTCATCCAAATGAGCCACAATCGACCTATATCCCGTCAAATCCACAACCGTACTAGTTAAATCTTTTTCATTTACCTTTTGCTTTGTCCCTAAAAAACCAAACATAATCCACCTCTAATAATACCGCCAAAAATCCACACCCATTTCGCTGGATGACGCCTCTGCAATAACAGGTTCAACGCTTTCTTCCTCCAAAGCTGCATCCAAGAATAAAGCCGATGCCACAGCCCCGTCTCCGTGTCTTTGTGTTTTTTTACCGCCCTCGTTTGTTCGTTCGGCAATTTTCGGAATACCTTTCAGTACTTGCACCACAGAAAAATCCGACAGCACAAACTCATCCGCCGGTACCGTAAAACTCTTTTCTTCCAAACTCGATTTTAACAAGGGCATAACCCGAGCGTACCAAGCATTACTAATCATAACCTGTTCGACAACACCCGGGTAATCGAGCTCCAGCTTTTCCGCAAGCATCTGCCCATTACCACGAGCATCGCATTTTCCGCCCCAAAGCGTTTTTATATTATCCAATATTAAAGTTAGTAACAGATATTGCTCATCAAACGGACAGTTCCGAAGCTCAACTATAATATTTGTCATAAAATCATAACTAGCCTTTTCCCCCAGCCAAAGAACCGACAAGTCTCCCGACCGCCCAAAGTCAAAGCCGAAAAACGCAGGGTTTTCGATTTTGCTTATAACCGGCAATATTTCAGATTTAAAAAACTTTACAACTTCCCTTTCTTTTTTAGACTTTCTTTGATTAAAAAAATCGTCATCAAAAGCCTTTCGGGCAATCGGAACGCTTTCGTCTATACAAGCATCCAAAAGTACTCGTGGAAAATATCGAGTGCCGGAACGAGTCGGAATACAACGCAACTCCTCATCCGCATTGTCTTTGTAAATTTCATAAACACTTGCAACAAAATCTTTTTCCTTTTCCACCGTCCACTCGATTTTTTGACTTTCACAAATCTTTTTGTAAAGCCCTTGCTTTACCGCATCGTCAAAAGTTGTCTTGTGTATACTCCAATGTTTTTCTTCGCCCCGCTCAATTTTTTTTATAAAAAGATTAAAAGGATTATCATCTCCATTATGAGTTGACAAAATACTAAAACGTCCGCCCCAAATCAAAAGAGCTAAAGCTGCCTTTTTAATCCCCTCGAAATCATCAACGAAAGCCGCCTCGTCTAAAATAACATCCCCTTGTTTCGACCGTAGCGCATACTCCACACTCGGTAATGCTGCAATCTCTTTACCGCTTGCAAATGTTATTCTAAAAACCGTTATATCTTTTCGGTCATCCGTAACGATCACTTCTTCAAACATCTCAACCGCAACTTTCAAAACCCCGCACCAGTGAGCAGCATCTTTGACGAATTGCCGTGTCATATCTTTGTTGTACGATAGATAATAAGTGTTCACGCCCGTTTCGGTCATTCCATTTAAAACAGCTTCCAACGCCAAAACAAAGCTCGCTCCGATTCGCCTTGACTTTTCCCAAAGCCTCAGTTTTGATTTGTCGTTGAGCCAAGCTATTTGATAAGGCAGCAATAAACCCTCGTTCACTTTTTTCATTTACCTAACTCCCAAAGCTTCTTTTATTTTTTCTGCCGTCGGCTCGGAAACCCCACCTGATTTTACCGCCTTGTCCAGTTCTTCCCTTGCTTTAAATAAGCCTTGTTTGTACCCTTTCTCATAATCAAGCGTAAGTTTCGCAATTGTTTTTTGAGCGTTCACCACTCGGGCAAGCTTGTCGATTATTTCCCCATCAGTAAGCGTACCTAAGTTTTCCATCCCTTGAAGTTCAGTTAAAAGCATACTCATCGCTAAATCCGTTCCAGCTTTTGCCATTTGTAAGCCCGGAGTATTTTTAGTCGCTTCGACAAAAACCTCAGCCGCTTCTATCTTTTTTCTAAACTCTTTTTCGCTTATTTTTTTAGCCCTTAAAGCCCGTTGTACCCCTGAAGCCGAAACGGAAAAACCCTCGCTTTGGAAAAGGTCTGCGATTTCTTTAATCGTCATGTGTTCGTTTTCGTGCAAGTCCACAGCACGCTCTAACAAACCTTCCAGCTCTACATTGCTTTTTCTAGCCATTGTTATTTTTCCTTTTGCTTTTCTTCTTTGATGTACTCTTTTATATACTCGATGTCCCTTTGCACTCCAGTCATAACCTTTAACAACTCTTTTTCGATTCCGTCAACCCTTTTATCAACAGCCGAAAGATCCCTCACAGTTTGATCTGCTTGCTTTTCCAACACATCAACCCTGTGTTCAAGCTCCCCTTTCCACGATCCCGTTCTAACAGCAACGGTTATAAGCCCAACCGTCTGCACTAAAAAACCTACTACTTGTATCATTGTAGATATATCCATATCACTTACCTCTTAACTTCTTTATAAATCACATAGCCGGTAAAAATCAAAGTAACGCTAATCGCCACGCTCATCCAAATTATTTTCTCTCTTTTTTGCTTCGAGTATAATTTGTTTAATTCGGTTATTTCGTCCTTCAATGCTTTCAATTCGGCTCTGACAATCTCCAATTCCTTTTTCGATTGTATCAAATCCGCTTCCGAGTTCTCCAACGACTGCAAGGCTTTCTGTAACCTCGCTTCGAGCATTGCTAAGCTCGACCTCTGCTCTCTCGATACTTTTTCGAGCATCGCCAAGCTTATCTTCAATGTGTTCAACTCTTGCTGGATCAATTCCGCTTCGTTCAAGATCGCTTCGACCTCGTCCTCCGTTAATTCCAAGCAATAAGCCGGCGGTAAACACACTTGCAAAAACAACACCGAAAATAATAAAACGCTTAAATTTCTTTTCCACATTTTCACTCCTCTTTTGTGATAATTCACACCACACTTAATAATATGTTTCCCTTTCGTTCTTTGGCTTTTCTTCCGGCTCGTCTTTGTCCTTACTAAAAAACTTATCAAGCCAAATCGAACCATAAATCGGAGTCCACCCGATTATAAAAAACGAACCCGAAGTAATTATATCTTGCATACTAAGCCCATACTCACCATAGCCCAAAACCGGAACCACCGCCTTTATTATAGAGTGCAACAACACCCACAAACTTGCTAAGATTATAGCTTTTCGAGATTGCTCAGTCGCCTTTTTCTTTTTTTGCACTTTACGCATAGCTTAACCTCGCTTAATAATCTTTTATGCAATACCAAATGGTATATTCTGATCTTGCACTTTTGATTTCAGGAGAATATGGATCGAAAAGCAATTCGCCGTTTATATTCGTAACCCTAAAATGCATCGGATATCGAGAACCTTTCGGCTGCCTTATCTTTTGAATGCAAGCATCCACTCTTTGATAAGACGGATTATCTCGCACCCATACATAATAACCGCCGAGGCTTGTGCCGACTTCGGTCGCCCATTTTCTAACACCAAGCTCATCAAAAGCTAAATTGATAACCTTTGCACTTACAACCATATTTCGATTTTTCATATACTTGCGAGCGTGGGCAAGCTCCCAAAGCTTATTGTACTGTGCCTTTGTTAAATTTTTATTAGAGTGCATTTGAGCGATCGCTAGAGCACTCACGAAAAAGCACCCCACCGCCTGAATGTCAGGATTAAGTCCTTTAGAATTTTGTTTAATGATCAGATCCATGCCATCACCTCAAATAGATAATAGCACATAAAAAAAGAAACCGCCCTACGATAGAGGGCGGTGTGTGAAAAAAATGAATGAGTTTTATTTTTTAAAGCTTTGTAAATATGCCGCTATAATCTTACCTTGCTTTTCGGTGCTGACTATGGTCATATCAATGGGCTGTCTGTTTGTAGAATCTTTGAACCACTGATAATCGTCTTCACTCACAAGCTCTGCTAAAATATTTACATACTTTATGATTTTTTTATCGTGATTATTTATAACATCAAGGTAAATAGTATCATTTTCAAAGTGTATATCAGTTATGATAAACTGACCTCTGTATATTTGAGTTTCCACAGGTTTTTTTTCTCGTGTTGTTTTTGACCACTCCTGCAAGTCTTTTTTAGTAACGGTCTCATCGTTTATTTCGAGATTGCTAAAATCTTGTTTTGCCAATTCTCTATTAAAGGCTTTAGCTCCCTCTTGGGCTTTTTCAACCGCATAAATAGTGTTTTTTTGCACCTCCGAAAGCACCTTGCCTTGTGCTTCGATAATCGCAATTTCTTTTTTTGCATCCAGAATCTTGCCACCCAAAATACAAATACCACCAGCCAAAGCTAGTATTTTCACAATGTTTGTAATGTCCTTAGACGTAAGCTTTTCCATCTTTTCTCCTATTGCCTTTGCAACAACATCCACAAGTATCTCAATAATAGATGAGCCTGCATCTACTCGCACTTGAAGCTCAAGCATTTCTTTTTCTGTTGCTGTTAGCGGTTTTATTTTACCATATTGTACTAAAGAGTAGCCATTGTGTAGAGCGGTCTGTAAGCTGATTATACCTTTCATAATTCCGGTCGTTATTGTCGAGTTGAACTTGTCGCCTTCGATGTGAATTACAATGCCACCTAAAGACTCTTCGATAGCAATATCGGTATTTTTAAAGTCGCTTTCTCCTGCAATAATTTCCTGCACAAGACTGCGTACATTTTCATACGATGTTATTTTAATATCTCTTTTCCTTCTCATAATTGTTTATCTCCTTTGGTACTCTCCCTCCCCACCACTCGCACATAATGCCCAATCACTTCCCACTCGCCGTCTTTAAGCGGGATAACTGCACCACTGCCGTCCTCATACCAAAGCTCCCATGTGCCGTCATCTTTTTGATGTAACCGCTTCAGAGTGGTTTGATTACCATATCGCACCAAAGCAATCGCTCCACATACAGGCGTCTCGTTTACTTCCAAAAGCACAAAAGCCCCGTCGGCAATCCCAGCCTCTGTCATACTCGTTCCTTTAATCTTCGCAACGCAATATTTTTTTCGCTTTTTCAAAAAACTCACAGGCACCGAAAAGGTTTCGCCGGTCGAAAACGCCTCCCGCGGCATCCCCGCCGCCAAGTTCTCGGCTAAAGGCAGCTCCACCGTCTCTTCCTGATCCGCTTCACAGTCCGCGCCATACGGCGGAGCCACTTCTTTCACTTCCTCAGCCCGAGGAAGCGGCGTCTCTTTCGGTTTTGCCCCGCTTGAAAAAGCCGACTCCAAATCCTCAAGTCGCTTTTGCAGCCCGTTCAGCTTTTCTTCCTGCGCCGAAAACTTTCCGTCCATTTTTTCTTCTAACTCCGCAAATTGCGGGGCGGTGCTTGCCATAGCAAGAGCTTCGATGCTATTAGATATTGTTTTTTTAATCGGCAAGGTTTCTTGCTTGCCGATGGGAATAGCTTCCCAGTCGTTAGTTAAGTTTTTAACCTCTTGGTGGGAATCTGATTCCCAGCGATTAGCTAACTTGTTAGCCTCTTGGTGGGAATCTGATTCCCAGCGATTAGCTAACTTGTTAGCTTGTTTTTCTTCCTTGCTTATGTTTAGAAAAACCTCCCCATCGCCTGTGAGAAACCAATCCACACTCACACCGAGCTTACTTAATGCTATTATAAATTCTTTTGACGGTTCTCTTGCGTCGTTCTCAAATTCAGAAACTATACTTCGGGATACGCCAAGCTTTTCGGCAAATTCTGTTTGATTAAGTCGTAAAATACGACGAATTTCTTTTATTTTGTTGGAAAAGCCCATAAAAACCTCTTTTTTTTTTGAAAAACAACAAAAACCACTTGACAAAGTTGTGTTTTCCAACTATAATATAATATCGAGGGCTAACAAGTTAGCCTTTAGAAAAAAAAAGAGGAACGTTTCACTCCACCAAGATTGACAACGCCCCTCAGTAATCACCACCACATAGGAGGCTTATTGTGATTATAACAAAAAATGAGAATTTTTGCAATAGTGCGAAAAAAGGTTTATCGTTCACTTTGAGTGAAGACGATAAAAAGTTTCAAAGCGAAATGCTTGAAAAGTTTAATACCATTATTGACGTAACGACAAAACGAAATAATGTTATTTGTCCTTTAAAAAGAACGGAACGCCGTCCTTGTCGATGTCCGCTGACTTGTCGTGTCGGCACATGCTCACGTTGCGTATTAGGTCAATATTATCGAGCGGCGAATCACGGATCAATTCGTACGGATCTATATTCAAAAGGTCTTGTTTGGCTTGAGCCCTATAGTCATGATACTCGTAGAGCTTCGCAAGCTGTAACAGTTCTTCACATTCCTCTTCCAAATTTTCTTCAGGATTTAATATTCCGCATACGATCGCTGTTTCTCTTGCGTCAAAAGCCCGCAAAAGCGAAAAAAGGAAATCTTGACCTTTTCCCTTTTGTGTTGCGTAGTTCCTTAAAGACCAGCATCTGGGTTCAAAATCCCAGTCAGCAGTCTTCTGATAAATACGCTTCCAATAATGAGCAAAGCGCTCATCAACAATGTCAATAATTCTGTGTTTTGACAAATACGGCATATTTTTCTCCTATTATGTGATAATAGCAGAAAAAAGGAAATAATTCTAGGAGTAATATTATGATTATAACAAAAAATGAGAAAATCTGCAATAGCAGAATCCGTTTAAAACCCTCAAAATCTGAGGGCAAGCACATTCAGTACCAGCTACAACAAAACGGTTTATCTTATGTAACAATAGCTACCAAGTTAGATGTTGCAGAGTCAGTCGTTTTAAGAGTAGTATCCGGAGAACGTCGCTCCCGCAAAATCGAAGCCGAAATCGCACGGCTGCTCGGCAGAGAAAGTTGGAACGACGTCGTAATCGAAGCACGTCTTGCCACATCCAACCCCGCATACCGCCCCACCCAAAAAGACATTGACGAGTATAAAGAGCAAATTACCTTGCGTCTTCGAGAACGATCTGTCGATCGTATGAAACAAATCGGTATCGCAATTGAAGCTAAACAACGAGCAACTAGAAATGCAGTAACCAAAACGGCAGGGAGGTAGATTATGAAACACGATTTTTCTTCAATAAAATTCAAAGAAGATATTTTTTACAAAATAATCAAAAAAACACAGTTAAACAATCTTGCAAAATTGATTGGCGAAGACACACCAGAAGGAAAAGAAAAAATAAAAGAAATTTTCTATGATCGCTATACATTTGTCGCAAGAATTGAATTTGAAGGCTGGTGTAAAATAGACATCGAAAGACTTTGGGATGAATTTGCGATCAATGCTTTACTGTATAAAACCACAAACCAAATTACAGTCTCTAAGTCGTACTTCTGCATTGGTGAAAATTCTTACTATAAAAGACTTGTATCGGTCTGGAGCTCGCCTTTCTATCACAAATACTTCAGCTTTGTCGAATTCCTCATAAAGAATTGCCAACGCCTGTGCCCTAAATTTTTGCGGAACTTTTTCAAAAAACACTTTAATTCTATTCTCGTGCCTAGTAGTAAGTCGTTTAAAATTACCTTTGCCACGCAGGATAACAAGCTTTTTAAAAAAGTAGCTCATTCTATTTCGAGCGAAAGAAAAACAATCAGTAATGCCCATAAATTCCATAGATGGATTATATCAAAAAGGCAGGTTTTAAAACAAGAGGAGTAAGAAAATGCTACAAATAATAACAGCTGTTTTAGGTTTCGCTTTCTTTTGGAAAGGCAGCGAAATCAGCAAGAAAGTAAAAGTGCTTGAAAACGAAATCGCACGACTGAAATCAGAAAACCAAAGCTTAAAAACAGCCTTGTGTGATGCAAATGAAAGAGCAACCTTCTTTTTCAATAACTCGGAATATTCAGATGGAATTCCATTTTAACAAAACATTTAACCCCTGCCACAAATACGGGGCAGGATTAAATAAAGCGGTTGAAAATCAACCAGAGGGGGAAACGATGAAAGTAACAGATGAAGCGTATGAGGCAATCTCGGATTGTCTTGCACAAATTGAAGAAGCAGCTATCAGCGGAGCGTTAAACGAAAATGCCCGTAATCGCTGTCTAGAAATCAAATCTCTTGTCTTTCAAACAAGACAGGTGTTAAAAAAAAACTTTTACAGTCCAATCAAAGAGGAGTAAAAAAATGAACGAAAAAGAATTTATGAAAAATTCTAAAGGCGGGTATGATCCCATCGCAACAATCAAGCCGATTGATCTTGCCCGCAATGATTTGGTCAATGACATTGTCAAAAAATCTAAAGCTATGTCAAAAGAAATTGCCAAAATGAAACGCGGTTTTTTCGAGGATATCAATGCTTTTTTAGAGCTATCTTCAGAAAAATACGGTGTTAAACTTGGTGGCAAAAAAGGCAATGTAACGTTGGTAAGCTACGATGGTCAGTACAAAGTAATACTCGCAGTCAACGAAACTATTCAGTTTGACGAACGATTACTAGTTGCAAAAGAGCTTATTGACCAGTGTATTGAAGAATGGGCGGAAGGAGCAAGGGCTGAACTTCGAGCTCTTGTAAATGACGCCTTTTATGTTGGTAAGTCTGGCAAGCTTAATACAAACAGAATTTTGGGTTTGCGACGACTCGACATCTCGGATGAAAAATGGAAAAAAGCAATGGAAGCAATAAGCGAATCAGTAATGACGGTCGACTCAAAAGAGTATATCCGCATTTACCAACGAAATGAGGAAGGCGAGTACGATCTTATCAATCTCGACATTGCAAGTTTATAAAATACAAGGTGCGGTTTTACCGCACCGAAATCTTAAGGAGAAGTAACTAACTATGGCAAAAAACAAAATAGCACCCGCAAACGAAATCGAAGTAAAAACAAAAATTTTTACTTGGAATTTTGAAAAATCGGTTGCAAAAATAAAGCCAAAAGTAGAAAGCTGGAAAAGTCTCACTGTTGAAATAGCCGAAGAGTTGTACATTGCTCGCGAACACTTAAACGGTCAAATCGGACAGCGAAAAGATCCGACTGCCGATGACTACATTGAATTTACATGGACAGACTACTGCGACGCTATTGGCATTTCAAGACGAACGGCTAACAATTGGCTTACTGCTTTTATTCCCGCTGACCAATCGGAAACAGGCGAAGCTTACTTAATGTCACAGGAAGAATTAAAAGCAATCAGGGCAGAGCAAGCCGAAGCGCAGTTCAATGCTCGAGAAGCACGTTTAGCACATTTTTTTAAGACAGGAATACGCACTGACGACTGGACACCTGCAGACGAAACGGAATTAACACTTCGACTAGAAGCCGAAAGATTAAGCGAAGTAAAAAAACTATGGCAAGAAGATCAAGCAAAAAAGATAAAGCCTAGTCGCGATTATTTTGCAGAGCTTATTGATGGTTCAGATGATTTGCGGAAATTCGCTTTTAAAAAGAGTGAACACAACGCAACTCAACTAAAAATATTTGACACTGTCGACACATATCTGCGGTCTTTCGTAGAACCACAAGATCGCTTAACTGCTGCTTATAACCTGTCTGTAAAATTAAAAGAAATGACAAACTATTACGCAGAACTTGATGTTCGAGCTAGTGAAACAAAAGCTTTTGAAAAGGAGATGATGGAATGATAAATACCACTCTTTTTCAAAACAACAAAAAACATCAAAAAAAAGTTGCTGTATACGAAGCGTGGATGAGCCGCCGCCCCGGACTTACCAACGCACTTGCCGAAGCAGAAATCGCAGACCGTTTCGGCATCTCCGTTTCGACCGTCCGCCGTTACATCAAAGAGATAAAAGAGAACGGCTATCTTCCTGTTCCAAAACCCAAGCAAGGCAGACAAGTCTTTGCATGGGATCCGGAAGCCTTGAAGTTCTTAAAAACATTTTATCTTGATATAAGATATAAAGTCGGACACTGCACAGTTCGGAATGCGTATCGAGCAACCTGCAGAACTGCAAAGGAAAAAGGCTGGCGTGTTGGTTCCGAACCATCCGCCTACAAGCACATCGAAGAATTAAGTTCGCTTTTAGTCGACTACACCAAAGGTGGTCGGCGCGCACTTGACAATCTTTTTTACATTGCTCGCGACCTGTCAACTTTAAAACCTTTTGAAGTTATTGTAGGTGACCAGCACCGTTTTAATTTTTGGGTTATAGGAAAAGATGGAAAGAAATTCCGTCCCGAATGTTATGCTTGGCTTGATATGCGAACTAGACTTCCGTATGGTGTATCGTTTGAAGCTGGTGCTTATAACTTTCGTACCGTTGCCCGTGCTTTGCGAAATGGTATCGTACGATTCGGAAAATTCGGTTCTACTTACAATGATAACGGAAAACCTGAAACATCAAAAAAAATCAACTGGCTTATTTCATCACTACAAACTTTCGGTATGAAGTACAACGATGAAGCGGAACTTTACAAAACTGAAGATGGGCATTATGCCCTTGAGAATGAGCAAGGCGAAGTAATTGCACTTGCCGAAACGAGTGAAATATGGCATAGAAAAAACCGTCGCATTTTTGCCCGTGTGAAAAATGCAAAGACAAAACCCATCGAACGCTTTTTCGCAACTCTCGAACAAATCTTGTTAGATCTCTGTCTACCCGGCTACGTCCGTAACATCAATGCATCCGCAGCCGAGGACGAAAAAGCAACCAGCCGGCTAGACTGGCAGGAGTCCAACGGCTATCTTTTGCATTACTCAGAATTTGTAGAGCAGGTAAACATCGCCGTCGAAATATACGAACAACGCGTTCATTCAACATTGAAACGTTCTCCGCGTGAAGAAATGATGCAAGCGATTGAAAATGAGGGCTGGGAGCCTAATCGTATCAAAATGCAAGATATACAAGCCTTATTTATGGAACCTGACCGTCGTATTGTCCGCAATAATCGTGTCACAATAAACGGCATAAAATATGTCGGTCCCAATCTTACCGCCGAAATGGTAAGTCAAAACCGCAACAATATTGCGGGGCTATCAGGAAAAGAAATCGAAGTTCGCTTTGATCCTGACAATCCTGAAGCCGGTGTTTACGCAATCCACCCCACAACAGGCGAAGCGATTTTTTTAACACCCGAAAAGCCAATTGACTTTTTTGATGAAAAAGCGGTTATTGCCGCCATTGAAGAAAAAAACGCAAACATCAAAGCGGTAACCGAAAGCTATCAAAAAGCAATCGAAGGTTTCGGCAAAGTCATTACATCAAGTCGTTACAAAAAACTTGAGCAAAGTAAACAAATTGCTAAAAGCTCACACAAATCGGAGACAAAACCGCAAGCAATCACTGATGAAGAGTTTGCATCTGCAGTCGGGCATAGCTTAGAACTTGTAATCAAAGACACCCGAAAGCAAAAACCTATATACGCATCCGAACGTGACCGCTTTGAAGCAATACTCGATGCTGTGATGGATGGTGCAGTTTTAAGCGATGCAGACCAAGCGTTCAAAGCACGCTATGAAAAAAATATGAGCGAAGGCGAGCGACAATTTTTTGAAAATAAAATTTCACTCGGTCTTGAAAAACGAAAGGAGATAACAAAATGGCATTAAAAGAATTTTTAGAAACAAACAATTTAACCTTTGGAGAGGCAGCCCGTATTGTAGGCGTAAACCGATCTACAATATCGCGAGTAGCCTCAATGGATTATCCGAATTGGCAAATGAAAGAAGTCGAGATTATTGACAAATTGGTTTCAGCAGGATATCAAGAAGATGATAGTTTACTTGAACAAGGACTTACTCTCAAAAATAATACAATGATTATGACGGCTTCTGTTTCTGCTTACCAAGCTCTTGCCTCAAGCCTTGCTGATCCTGAAGGCTCACTCTCGTCAAGTCTTGGTATGGTTATAGGCACCGCCGAACGAGGTAAAACCTACACTTCTAAATGGTTCGTGGAACAAAATCAAAATGCAGTCTATGTGCTTTACATCGACGGCTCATCAATTACACAACTTTTACGCGACATCTGCGAACAAGTCGCAAACACACGCCCTTACTCACTTGGTAGATGCATCACCGTGTTGGAGCAATCATGTTGTTATCAGCGACATCTTGTAATTGTTGATGAGGCAGACAAATGCCCCATAAAACATCTTGAAACATTACGAGGAATAAACGAACGCTGCAATCTCCCTTTTTTGTTTGTCGGTGAGGAAGCTTTAAAAAGCAAAATCGACCAAGTGCCGCGTCTTCGCTCAAGAATACGTCGTCCGATCGTTGTGTTTGAACCAGTTCGTGAAGTCGAAATTGCAACCTATTACGCTGCAGCTACAGGTTTAAAACTTGATTTAAAAACAGCAACGCTTTTATCAAAAAGAGCATCAGGAGGTTTCCGAACTGTTGCAAATGAAGCAAGAGCCTTAGTCAATATTGCGAATGCGTCCGGGCTTCCAACCATCACGGAAGCAATGATTAAACAGTTATAAATTTTTAACAAATTTTACAAGGAGTAAAAAAATGAAAACAAAAACCTTAAAAAACACCAACACCACCGCAAGCACTTTCACACACCAAGCAGGAAGTGCAAGCACCCACACATCCAAAAACCGAAGCCCACGCTCAAACACCGGCAAAAACACAAGCACGATTACGCTCGAATCAAGGCGTAAAAAATGCCTAGCTCTTATCCACATTCAAAAAGCAAGAGCCGGACTAACCGACGATGAGTACTCAAGCTTGCTTTTAGGCACCGTCGGCGTAGACTCCGCAGCAAAGGTTAAATCCCTAGCCCAGCTAAACCTTGTCATCGGAGAACTAAACAAAATCCTGAAGGCCAAAGGCATAAACCCCCGAGGTAACTACACCCAAAAAGACAAAGCCTTTTTGAATGCCGTAAAAGCAAGAGCCACTACCGTCCTCGGAACCCATTCAGAAAAACGCCTAGCCGGCTTTTTGAAAAAGCTAGGCAAGCAAAAACTAGAGGATTGCACCTCCTACGAACTCCGCCGAGTCATGGGCTTTCTTTCAACAGTTGAACGCTCCGGCACAACCGACACATCCTACACAACCACCAGCACACCCAGTGCGAATGGTACAAGCAACGCTCAAGCGAGAAGGGGCAACTAATGATCCAGCCGGAATTGTTTGACAATCTAAGACAATACCGCCTGCCTTTAACGAAGCAGTCTCGGGACAATGCAATAAAAACGCTTGTAAAAAAAGCAAAGGCGGTGCACAAATACTTTTACTCCACAAAAGAAGCTTGTGCTATCCTGCATTGCTCCCGTGACGAGCTTCACACTATATTAAAATTCTACCAACTCGACGCAATCCTGTTTTTAAGCGTATATCGTATCCCTTGGTACGAGCTAGTCGGTTACATCGACTACGACCTAGACGAAAAACCGGAAACACCTGAAGAAATACTGCACTCGTTTTTTACTTTACCAACGGTAGAAATAGATCCACTCCCAAACTGCCCCGTAATTTTAACCCCAGAGGAAACCGCCCACATTTGCCACGTCTCCCTAGAAACCATTTACCGCATGATTAAAAAAGGCGACCTAGCCACCAACTGTGATGGCGACATTCGCCGCACCGACCTAAAAACCTACATAAAAACCCACGCTTTTTCAGATATTCCACTCCTCTAAAAGCGTTAAAAAAGCTATCAAAAAACCACTAAAAACCACCAAAACCCGTTAAAAACCGCCTCTAAATACTCAAAATTGATTATAATTCCCACTCAAAAAATTTTATAAGTGATATTACCTTAACAATTTTCTGCACAGAATCACCCAATTGTTTTAATAATTTAGCCGTTTCTAACTTGTTTTTGTATGCACCTTCTGCTAAACCGTGCTTTAGCCCTTTTTGTATTCCAAGTTTTTCACCTTCAGTTAGTCCTTCCGAATGACCTTCAGCGTGTCCTTCGGTGCGTCCTTTGTTGTACCCTTTTTCTCTGGCTATTTCACTTTCAAATTTGAGCATTCTTTGATAATTGTTTTCAGAAATTTCGCGTGCAATGCGTCGTTCTTCTTCGGTAACTGTAAGCAGTACTTCATTTGCCATATTTACCCCCTGATTTAGTTTACATAGAGTTTCCAATTCATCTGTTTTAGTGTCGTTTTTGTAGTTTGCTAAAAAGCGTATCCAATAATCTTTCGCGGTGTAGTTGTTAATATGCTTATTCATAGTGTACGCTATTTCTTTATTTAATTCAAGATAGAAAAACTCAAAGCCTGAGTCTTTTGAGCCTGTCGGTAGTTGGATTTTTTCAGGCACATTTTCACCAAAAACCGTAAAACTGATAGCGTAAAGTGGCTCGTTGTGCTTTGGATGCAAACTTAAAAAGCGGGCGACCATTTCGGATAAGTACATCGCAATCCGACGAGGGTAACTAGTTTGCCAAAACTGCTGCATTTCGATGTTCACAACTAAGCGATTGTCAGTTTTCACTAGTAAATCCAAACGGTAAGTTTCGGCATTTGGACTTTCACGGATTATCTCCGTGTTCAAAACATCGGCGGTTTTGATCTCGCCATAGGTGTCAGCCAAAAACGCATTTAGGAAACTAATTAAAGCTTTGTTACCTTTTTCGCCTTTTGTAAACATTAACTTAAAAACCCAATCAGTTTTTGGGTCAAGTATATTATCTAAACTCATAATAAAACTCCTTTTTTTTATAAGTTGTTCTATTACTAATATAGCTAATTATTTTGTTTTTTTTATGCATCTTTGAAAAAATGTCCATATTTTTCTAAAGTGGACAGGTTTTGCAACTTGGCAAAAGTGTGTGTTGCAAAATATCGCTGTTGTTTCATTCTAGCTCGCCATCCGTGGCGAGAGAGATAAGCGTTTTTTAGTATTGAGTTTTTACAAAGGTTACGCTCCAGCGTTTAATTTGCGTTCTGCTCTTTTTGCTTTCGAGTTTCATTGCTGTTCTACGGCTCGCTTAAGGTTAGGAATTTTTGTGTGTCAAAAATTCCTAACCCTTTCGTTGCCAGATTGGCGTTGTAGCTCACTATTAGTTTACAGACCCTGAGTTATCCGAGACGAAGGGATAAGCGTTTTTCGCAAAGTAAGGATACTCTTACAAATGTTAATAATCAAAAGAGTTTTTTAAAATATGCTTCGCTTAAAAAATAAAGGAGTTGTGGTTTGATTAAAAAATATTATGACTGTTGATGATTACTAAAAATCTTCCCGACTTCACTTGAAACGAGATGTTTTCTTTGTCGTTGCGATTACTTATGCTACAAAATTTATTCCAGTCAAGAAAGTTTAGTTCCCAATGCAACCCCTTAGACAAAAGTTTGGGAGCGGGGCTTTTTGCAAGTTGATTTTGCGAGTTAATATTGAAAACTGAAATTGTGGTTTTTTTGGGAAGTTTAAGCTCAAGCGTATTTTTAATTTCTGCTGAAAGGCAAAAAGCAATTCCGCTATTAAAAAGCCAAACGGTAGGCGGAAAGTCGTTTTCAAAAATGCGTAAAAAATAAATCAAGTGATCAATGCGTTCACACCCGCCCGCTCCGAAAATTACAATTTCGTCTTTACCTTTGTCAGCTTTTTTTGTGGCAACGTTCATCGCAAGCTCGGTATCGGTAAAATCTTTATCCTCAGGAAAAACTTCAATTTTTGCATTTTTGTATTTATCCAAAAGGGAGGTGTCATTTAAACTATCAAAGTCACCAATTATAAGGTCTAGCTTCAAATTTAACTTGTCGGTTTTTTCAAGACCTGAGTCCGCCGCAATGATATAATCGAGCGGGGATTTTGCTAAAAATGTTTTTACAATTTTCGTTTTAGCATGTTCACCACCTGTGAAAATTCCAATTCGCATTTTTTATTTTACAATAATTTATAAAAAAAAGCTATGTATAAAATTTGATCGCTTATTGAGGTTGGTTTTCTAATTCCTTTGGAGCTGCTTTTTCTGTTTTGTTATTGCCTTCTAATTTCTCTGGAGCACCTTCCTCTGTTTTGTCGTCATCTTGTTTTATGTCAATCTGTACGGCAATGGTGTCGGGAAAAATGGTTTTTACAGTTAAGCCTTCTGGAATGTTTAAGTCCACTTTTAAATTGTATTCGCCCGGTTCGGTAATTTCTTCACAGTTAAGACTGACAAAGTCGGAAGTGGGAGAAAAGGCATCAAGAATTTTTTCTGTTCCTAATAGTGTAACTAAAACATTTGCAGGTTTAGAAGTTACTACAAGCTCATCACTCAGGTTTTTAAAAGAAACTTGCAAATTTTTAAAATCTTTGTTAATTATTTTTTCAACAATTTGAACCCAATAGTCAACCTTTCCTGAACCGGCAATTGTTACAAGTGGATCGGTTTTTAATAAGTTTGCTGTTCCTGAAAAGCTTGTGTTTCTATTTTCTAGTAAAATTGCTTCGGTGGAAATATGTTCAATTTTTTCGATAAGCGATTTAGGACCTCTTGCTTCCACACTAGTTGGGTCTATGACAGTTTGCGAAATTTCGTAATTAGCTGCCGAAGAACCTTTGAGCGAAAGATAAACGGGAACGCGTTTTGAAGCACTTTCTTCCAAACGCAGTTCCACCATTTTTGGCTCTATCGTAATATCAAGTGGTTCTACATTTAAAGCACTCCCGTTGATTCTGGTTTTTATAGGCACTTTAAAATTGCCTGCTCCTTGATAAGAATTTAAATCTAAATACACTTCAATATCAGCTTCGTCTATTGATGCAATATTCAAAGCGTCTCCCCAAAGTGTAACTTTTACTGAACGTGGGTAGCTCGAAGCTGCAACCAACTCGTTTGTGTTTTCTATTTTTAAGGGTGCCGAAAAATAACGCTTGCCCAAAGTGCTTCGTCTGTAAAACATAAAAATTATAAAAGCAAAAGCCAAACAAATTATCTTTATAGGAAGGTCGTTAAAAAATATGTTAAAAATATCTTTTAAGTTTTTTTTAGATTTGCTCATTCGTTTTCTACCTCGCTGTATTCAGTATCTTGTACAACGGATTTTACTCCAAGTAAGTTTTCCAAGCGGTCTGTAATAACTGCAGGTTCAAGGTCATAATAAAGTTTGCTGTCATACGCCAAACTTAAAGCTCCACTTTCTTCCGAAACTACCAGAACGACAGCATCGCTTGTTTCGGCTGTGCCTAGGGCTGCTCGGTGTCTCGTTCCAAAACTTTTAGCGATATCCTGTTGCTCGGAAAGTTTTAACATACAACCTGCCGACATAAGTCGACCACCGTGAATAACGGCAGCCCCATCGTGTAAGGCAGTGTCAAACTCAAAAATTGTTTGAATGATACTCGATGAAATATCAGCGTTGATATGTGTACCTGTTGCCATAATTTCTGACATATCGCTTTTGCGTGTAAAAACGATGAGCATTCCGCGTCTTCGTGATGACATAATTATAGCGGCATTCATAATTGCATCAATGTGTGAATGTCTTGAGCCCCCGCCAGAAGAAAACCATTCCCGTTGCCCCATTTTCAAAAAAATCTTACGAAGTTCTGGCTGGAACAAAATTACCACACCAATTATTAAACTCGGGGCGATATTATTTAAAAGCCAAAGTACTGTATTTAGCCGCAATACAAAGGCGATGGCATATAAAAAAAGTAAAACAAAAAGTCCGCGTAAAAGTTGTGCTGCCTGTGTTTTTACTAAAACCTTATATACAAGATAAAAAATTACTGTTAAAAAAATAATATCTAAAACGGGTGAAACATAATGACTATAAAGATTTAACAACATAGTACCTCGCTTTGAGTATCGGTATTATATAACTTTTTTTTACTAAAAGCAAAACAACATCTGAGCAATAAGGTGTTATTTCATAGAACATTATTCAATTTTTGTTGATAATCTTTATTATCTTTCTTTAACCACCTAAGGTTATCATTATCAATTTATGTATGAATGCCCACTTTTGATAATTTTAAAAGCTGAAAATCGGGTTAATACCGACAAACACAAAAATATATTATTCTGTGTAAACCTCAAAACACCAAATCTTAATTCGTGTTCACATTTAAAACACTGTGATTGATTGTAACATTATTCATAAAAAGATGCAAGCCCCGTTTTGTGCAAAATTAAAGTTTTGTAAAAAACGATAATGTCACTGATACAAGAAAACAATATATGAATTGTTTTAACCCATTATGATTAGTGTGCTGATGTAAGAACCTTGTTATTTTGGCTCATTCTTGATAATAAAATTGTATGAGCAAGACTAATAAATGAAACAATAATAGCAAGTAGCGAGGTTATATCTTCCACTTGTATACTCCTTATTTAGCATTTTTGAAAACAAAATTTACATTAAACTTAATTTTTTCACCAGCACCCGCATTAAAAAATGCGGGTGCGGTAGATATCCTTAAAATCTATATCTTAAACCAATGCATCCACGCGCATAGTAGTGTGCTGACTTCGCTGTATAATCAACATCATCAAATTTTTTAAAACTTACTTGTACACCAACAGGTGTAAGCTCAAAAAATAAATTAAATGGGTTCGAAAAGTCCAATTCAAACCTCATTGGTGCAGATAGTATAATACCACCAAACATTCCTATATTAAACCAACTCACAACATCATGTGCAAAGAAGAAAGAAAAAGCAGGTCCTAAAGAAAACTTTCCGTTCATTTTTCCAAGAGATCCTTCCCATGCCCTAAAAAGAGGAGCTAATCGTGTTGATAATCCTACACCTAATGTGGAGCCACTAAAAGAATATTCAGATGCTACACTTCCATCTGGGTTATATGAAGTGGCTGAGTACTCGTATTTTAATCTCCCCATATCAATACCGGCAAGTAAATCAAACTCTATTAGATCACTAAGCTTACGCGAATATGATAAACCAAAAGGTAAACCTATAGTGCCACCAATTTTGTTTTTCTCAGCTGTTTGAGCAAAAACACCCGTACAAAGCGTTACTACCATTAGCACGCCAACACAAAACTTCCTCATAAAAAACTCCTTTCGACACCTGAAGAAAAATGTCTAAAAAATATTTCGCCTTTAAAAATAAAAAAAGACAAAACAAAGCCTTTAATACAAAAAGCCTTATTTTGTCTCTTTTTGGATTTATAAATTGTGTAAAATTATCTTGAGTTAAATTATATCGATAAAAATTTATCGAACGAGGAGGGGGGTAGAATAAGGGCGTGACTTTCTAGCCTATTTTTTAAGTTAAAAAAACAGTCTAGAGTGAAAAATATAAATGTTACAAACCCTAATGTGAACATAAAGCTATTATGTCTCTTTTGACAAAATTTGTCAAGAGGTTTTTTGTCAAATATTTTATTGGTGTATCAAACTTTCGTACTTCTTTGTTCTGTAAAATCTACAAAGTTTTTTATCAAGTCACTTGAAAAATCTAAATAAGCATCTACACTTAAATCTTTTGTTAGAGCCTGTAAGATTTCTTTTTGGAGTGAGATGTTTGGAACTTCTTGAAGTAGACTTTTTAATTTATCGTACAAAATATCGATAATGTTTTTAGGAACGGATAACTCCTCAGATTTTTGTTTCAAAAGTAAATAAAGGTTTAAAACGAAACTCGGCATTTTTTCCACTTCGGTTTTGTCAGCACAAAATATACAGCCGACATTTTTATTTTCGCTATATTTAATAAGTGAATTCATTATGGTTTTTGTATATTCAGCAATTTCGTTTTGCGTCATATCAGCAGTTACAGTATCAAAATATTCTGAGCGTTGCACATCATTAACATCATGCGTTTTATAAATATTGTCTTCGATATTATCCTGAACAAAATTTTTTAGATCGCTGAACTCTCGTATAAGTGATGGTTCTATTTTAGAAAAAAGCTGAAACAATCGTAGCTCATATTTTATTAGTTCTTGTGGAGAAGAAATATCACTAAATAAAGTCGAGTATGTTTTCGGTGTCAGTGTTTTTATTATTTGGTTGAGGCGATTCTTTGAATAATCGGATATTTCTTTTTTAGTTTTCATTTTGTTTGTTGCAAAATTATAAAAGGCATCGCGAGTTTTTTTTGAAGTAGTTGATTCGGAATGAAAAATTTTATTTTCTAGTCGAGTTTGTAATTGAAGTTTGCTTTCAGCATATTCGTTTTCATCCATCTCGGATAGAATTTTATAAATAGACATTGCAAACTCAATCGATGAAGAATCATTTCGACACATAATACATTCGCCATATTCTTTTATATCCAAGATTGTAAAGAACTCCGAAAATGTAAAGTCGACAAATTCTCTTTTTTGTTTTTCATCTTCTATAGCAGCAACAAACTTGTTAAAAGTTTTTTTTCTTAAAGTTGGAGTTTGCTCTGAATCCAAAATAAATTTTCTAATGCTAATATTTATTGCATTCTTATATCTTTGTAAGGTTTCTATATTATAAACTGTACACATATAGTCAATGCAGTTTTCTTTTATGCCATCTGAGTCTTGTTGTTTATCTGCTAATAAAACTTGGACAGTATCAAAAGAAAAGCATTTTATAATCTGTTGATAGTTTAATAAGTAATATCTTAAATCGTGACTAGAATGGAATTTAGTTAATAGTTTAAATAACTGGGTAAACTTATAGTTGTCAGCAAAATAGTTTACGAGCATTGATTTGTTTTTGTGTACATTGTTGTAAAGAACTGTAGCACCTGCGATTGTTCCTAAAAGTTCATCTGATTTCCAATGTGAAAAAATTATATCATTAGCGAGTTCAGCATCTTGAATTCTTTTGAGAACTTCATAAGTAACCCCAAAAGAATTATTTATGGCATAGATGTTTTTTTGTTCGCGATATTTTAAAATAATTTCGTTCATTGCTGTAACAACTAATCCAAGAGCTTCGCCTTTGGCTTTTTGCATTTTTAAATCTTTGTCACTTTGCTTACTTCCAAAAAAACTTTTTACTTTAGAAATCGCTTTGTCAAACAAGTTTTTATCTGATGAAATATTTAAAATCGAATTTGCAAGATCGGTACATGTCTCTAGAGCCTTTCCTGAACAATTATATTTTGTTATATCGATTAGCAATTCATAAAGGTTGCTATCTAGATTAAATGATTTCGCTCTTGCAAACTTTTGGATAATATCATCAACCATTGTGATGTTTAGATTAGGATAATTTGCGGTGATACCGTGTAGCCATTTTATAAAGTTATGGTTTTCTTTGTATTTATTAAAGTCTTCATAAAATGTAGATAAAAAAGCTAGCCCGACTTTTTTAGTTGTGTAATGATTATATAAATCATCAAAAAGGTTTTCAATTTTATTTGCATGCGAAACTAAAAACTGTGTCGTTATGTTTTTTGCTTCAATATGCAATTCTCGCCCCTCTTCAGTTTTATTTATCAATTCCAATGCGTCTGTTTTGTCATCGTCGCTAAGTTCGTAAGTAGTAGGAGAAAGCACTTCTTCAAAGGTTACATTTTCACTACCAATCTCAATGCCTCTATCATTGTAAGGCACAACTTCTGTTTTTAAATTTTCTTGTTGTTCTAGTTGTTTCATTCTTTTTCCTCTATAAGTTTATATGATTTTATAAGTCCTAAATTATATGCATTTTTCCGTGAAGCCACCAATAATGGTTGTGTTTCTATATCATTTTGCATTTCAAGCAAGGCTTCGTTAGGTATATTGGGATGAGTATTTTTAAAATTATGATAGTTATCCATCGCAATTTTTTTGGCTTCGTTTTTTAAATAAACATCAGCTAAAATTAAATATATTGATATTGATATAAATGATATTAGCTGGTATGTTATATAAAAGTAAGTTAAAGGAATAGTATTCTCTCCACTAGTCAATAACTTTTCTATATAAGGGCTTAATGTGGCTTCAATTTTTAATAAAATCTTATTAACAGATACTAACGCTACAATAGAACCTATCAACCCGGCAATTATAACTTGTGGACCTTTTAAAATACTAAGTCCACTCTTTACTAATCCTCCAAAAAAACTTAAAGAATTTTTTATGAAACGCACGATGAAATTATCGTTTTTATTTTGAGGCTTTCCAAATATTTTTGTTTTAAGCTGTGTAAGTAGTAAAAGAATAGCTCCTGCACCCACTACACCTATTAGTAATCGTAATAAAAAATTTCCTTGTATTGTTTCTTGATAAATATTTTCTTCAAAAAAGAAAAACCATATAATTTTTATAAAAAATAAAAGAACTCCAAAATTCCAAATCGCCATAGGACTTTGCCCTATGTTTAAAATCTTTTTATTCATAAACTTTGAAAGAGCATTTGCAAAAATGGTCAAACAAACTAATGTCCATTCAATCATTCCAATTCCCGAAAGTGGAAATAAAACTATATTGTAAAATGCTGTATAGATACATATTAAACCTAAAAATGATATTGCACTTGGAACAATGTTTATATCTCTATATATTTCTTGTCTCAATTTAAATTCACTAGCGGCTTGTCCAATTCCAAAAATAAGGAAAACCATAAACTGAAAAGAAAATATATTAAAATTTGTATTACCTGCACGAGTCCTATATGCTGTTGCTAAAAACAACAACCAAATCCCTGCTACTACCGAGAAAGTAGCATTAAATAAATCTTTTTCTCTAAATTGCCCTGTAATCATAAAGCCTCCAAAATTATTATTCATCCAACCATTTTATACTATCATTAAACTGTGTTTTTTCAAAAAAATTAACTACAACACCAATAAAAGCTATTCCTCTAGCATTGCTTAGAGCTTTACATTGCTCATTTATCCTATCTAAATATCCTGCATGATTTGTATAAGATGGATTGTTAGGTCCTATATATTTACTATATGTAGTTCTTAGCTCAGATATCTTCTTTTGTATTCCTTTGAAACGCTTTTGTGCATCAGCTTCCTGTCTTTCAAAAAGACGAGTGTTTTCTCTGTACAAGCTTCGTATGTAAATACATACTGCATCAGCTCCATATTCTGATAAAACACTACCATCAGATCTAATAAAAACATCTAAATATTTCTCACTAATTATTAAAATTATTTCATCATTTTTCATTCGTTTTAATAAACAATAGTATGGGATAATTTCTGCATACTGCATAGCCTTTCCATCCGAAAAACCTACTTCTTTAAAAAAATTTACAATACTTTGAACATTGTTGAAAATATAAGTCTCAGCAGGCATTGTAGATTTTTTATACTTTTTACGCATATCTCTTACTTCGCTTTTATTTTTTTTATAGAATTTATCGTTACCTAAGTAGTTATAAACTTCAACAAAAGAATCTAAAAACTCAATAACATTCTCCGGGATTTGAATTTCTGATGAAATTTTTAATTCTGAAATATCAATAACAGCTTTATCATACTTTTTATTATATATTTTTTCTAAAATTTTTATTACGCGTTGTGCTGATTTAACTAAAGGATCGTTTTGAGCATTTTTTTCGTTACAGCTAAAATCTAGTTCCTGACCAAAAGCCAATTCTGTACCCATAGCATTTTTTGCATATCTAAAAATAGTTTTAATCGGATACATAGCCACAGCGATCAAAAGCACCCAGCGTAAAACTACCCAAAGAATATGCTTAAACTTTATAAACTCATTTTGCATAAAATCTCCTTATGACATTTAAAAATAAAAATTCAAATTGTTGATTAACCAACGATATTTTAGTTGACTAATTTAACCCAGTCATATAGTTAACCTTTTTTTGCAAACACAACTAATGCTACAACACCCAATAATAATAGAATTGTTAGTATTACACCAAATTTTGCAAAAATCCAAAACAAAATAATAAACGCAAATAAAATAAAAAATTCTTTCATAACAAAACTCCTCTTTATAAAAATTTTATATCAAAAATCAATTATTTATATTCAATATTTACTTTTCATATACCTCTAGCACCTCTGCTAGTTCTCGTCCATATTGCATTCTGCACATAGCACGAGCCTCCGCCTCAGACTTTACATTTAAAAAACTGCAAGAGTGTATTTTTCCTCTTACATCTCGCCATTGCACTACATAACTTTTTATTAAACTTGATTGTGCCATTTACTTTACTCCTTGTTTAGCATTTAATCTTTTGTAATATTATTTGCAAAAGTTTTATATATATCAGAAATTACTTCGTTTTTATTATCCCTGTAATTAATATTTGATTTGCTTTCTTGAAAAGCCTTATTTAATAGTACATTGTTTATATTTTTTTGTATAAATTTGAGTTTGTTTTTTTGATGTAAAAATTTAAATAGAAAACATAATGAAATTGTAATAATAAAAAGTATAGCTACAATGATGTAAAGAATTATATTTTCAGTAGACAGTCTGTCAGTATTTTTAAACATAATAATAAGCACAGCTCCTGCTACTAAAACAATACCAATAATAATGCTAAGAATAATAAAAACACAATTAAACTTACAGTTTACTAGGTTAGAATCTATAGTAAATGAAGTTTTGTATTTTGTGCTAGCATTTTCTTCAATGCTGACTTCAATGATAAATTTTTTTTCTTTAAACATATTAGTAATCCTTCAAATTTTCTTTTATTAATTTTTGTTTTTCAGACTTAGAAATATTACCTTTCTCTACTTCCAGTTTTATACCCTCCCATTCAAGTGTTGCTGTTTTTTGCATTTTAGAAATTAAATCTTTTAAGAGTTTATTCAGTGCATTTTTATCTATGTTATCTTCCATTACGTGCTTGTATATTTTTTTCATATTATCCAGCAGTGCTTGATTGTATTCGTCTGAAGGATTAAAGTGAATTAAAAAAGTCGAGTATAGATCGATAATTTGTAATTTTGTATTTAAAATCAATTCTTCTGCTTTATTTTCTTCATATTTAAAAATCACACCTGCTTCAAGAAATTTATAAACACAACTTACAAAATCGACCATATCTTGTTTTATCTTGTTCATCCAAGCTATACGTGCTGATGTAACAATTTCGTTATGTCGGATCTTTCTTGATAATAAAATTGTATGAGCAAGACTAATAAATGAAACAATAATAGCCAGTAGCGAGGTTATATCTTCCACTTGTATACTCCTTGTTTAGCATTTTTGAAAACAAAACTTACATTAAACTTAATTTTTTCACCAGCACCCAAGCCAAGAAAACCGTCGCTATAAAAGGTTTCTGTTCCAATATAAATATAAGATAATTTATCGGGTAACTTATTTTGAAAAACAGCATAAAACAAATCATTACTTCCTTCTTCTGATTTATCCATCATAATTTCATACTTTCCATAAATCTCCGATAGCTTTTCACAAAGTTTTTTTAGTTCACTATGAACTTTATCCAGTGAGTGGCTAGAAGTTGTCGCTACTATACAGGATAAGCCAGACTTATCACCGATAATCGCTTTGTAATCTTTAAAATTAATATCATAAGGATTGGAGGCTGGTACCACAGAGTATATGACTTTTTTTTCTTTAACAAAGAAGAAAAATCTGGATTCTTCTGTACTATGTATTTCAATAGTTTTACACTGCTTCTCTACTTCTTCCTTTGTCATTCCCATTTCAAATCCAAAAACATCTGCTGGTAAAACAGAAACCAAAAAAAACAGAAAACATTACCATTGCTAAAAACTTCTTCATAAAAAAACTCCTTATTTTTTCACCCGTCCCCGCATTAAAAATGCTGAGTGTATTCATACCAACGTTCAAAGCCAGAACTATTATATTCACGAATTTTATTTCCTTTGCTATTATATATTTAAATACAAACTAATACAACCCATTTATTGGTAGTTTCTCTCTTTACAGTAAACTCTTTGTAAACCTTCTCACCTAGTTTCTGTCCAAAAATATTGCTAACATATAATAACACAAATAAACCAATTAAAATTCTTTTTTTCATTATTTATCCTCCTAAAATCTTATACGTCTAAATTATTCAATATATCCATATGCTCTTTATCAAATCGCATAAGAACTTCTTTATCTGTATTATGACGACAAGCATCAATAACAAATAAGCTAATTACCATTAGCACGCCAACACAAAACTTCTTCATAAAAAACTCCTTTCGGCATCTGAAGAAAAATGCCTAAAAATATTTCGCCTTTAAAAACAAAAAAAGACAAAACAAAGCCTTTAATACAAAAAGCCTTATTTTGTCTCTTTTCGGATTTATAAATTGTGTAAAATTATCTTGAGTTAAATTATATAGATAAAAATTTATCGAATGGGGGGGGTAACAAGGGCGTAACTTTCCAGCCTATTTTTTAAGTTAAAAAAACAGTCTAGAGTGAAAAATACAAATGTTACAAACCCTAATGCAAACATAAAGCTATTATGTCTCTTTTGACAAAATTTGTCAAGATCTTTTTGATAAGGTTTTTCTTTTTTTTATGTGATGATGGGAGGGAAAAGGTTTGGGAATTTATTTGCGTAATTTTATACCAAACCTATTTTTTTTACTAATTCAAAAACTGGCTCTACGAAGTTTTTCTTTCTCGATTTGCTAGGATACGAAAAATGCCAAGTATCAATAAGATGAACTTCACTGTTACCTAATTTTGTTTTATATAGCCAAGCATCACAATTTGAATTATCAATTAACTCAATATCCAAAATGTCTTCTAAGTAATTCATAATGTTCATTGTGATTATTACATCAGGTTGTAATATTTCAATTTCTTTTGCAATAAATTCTTTACTCGCAGAAACGAAACTGTCGATTAAGGATTTGTTTTGTTCCCAGTTCCCTGTTTCGTTACTAAACTTTGATAAGTTCATAAAGGCAAAGCTAATACCCTTTTTAGTGCCGAAATCTTTTGTAAGTTCAGACGGGTATGGAAACTCTTCAAAATTTCCATTGGCTGTTTGTAGCATATATGTGATATAAAATAAAAGTGAATGAAGCTGATATTTATTTATGTGTATATCACCGATTGTGTTTTCTTTGTAGGCTTCAAAAATTATGTCTATATAACTTTTATCACCGTACATACCAACTGCTTCTCGTCCTATAAAAAGGATAAAAACCATCACATATAAAATTGTTCGCTGTATAGGGTGGTTGAAAGCTTACTGTTGTAAGTACATCTTTCCATTCCGCAAAAAGCTTTTTCAGTTCTTTATACAAAGTCAAATCACTCGTGTTTTTATATAAAATCAAATCATTCATAAACTCCTCCTAAAAAAAATTCCCGCCCCACACTAAAAAATGCGGAACGGGTTAATCTACTTTTAATTAAAAGCTAAAAGTATTAAAATACTTATAAACTGCCACAAAGTACTTTTTCTATTGCATTACTTATATCTACATATACGAAAACCAAAATCGCCGTAATGACTTGAAAATGGTACCCCATCTCTAAAACCAGTAACTAAAGAACTTGTTTCACAACAAAAGCTACCACCTTTTATCACCCTTTTTCCTAGTTTATATAAAGGTCTAGAAATTACAGGGTCTGTAACTTCTTTGAGCAACTCATCATTGAGCTCAAAAAGTTCATCATAGCACCACTCAAATAAGTTTCCTGACATATCGTATAAACCGATTGCGTTTGGTTTTTTTGTTGCAATATCAGCTGGATATAACTTCTCAATTGCGTTACCTTTATGCCATGCAATTATCCCAGTTGCAACTTCATCAGTATAATCTGCCGAAGCACCACTAGCATACAAAATAGGTGAAAGGCTACCATCTTTTTGTACACGAGCTGCATATTCCCATTCTGCTTCAGTAGGTAGTCTAAACCCTTTTTTAGTTTTATCAAATAAACAAGGTAGAATAGATAGTGGATGCTTTATGATTTTCTTTTCGTCTTCTAATGTATAATAGACACAATGTTCATCTCCCATAGTCATTTCAGTATAGGCATTACACCAAATTATACAATCTGCCCAGGTTACTCCAGTTACAGGTTTTGTTTTAGTACGGGGAGGCTCTCCTTGAATGGGGTTACCCTGTTCATCATCCTCATTAGAATAATTACCTTCTAGTCCTTTTCTTGCAAAAGTATATCCGTGCTCTTCAGCCCAAATTCTTACCTCATACCAAAGCCAATATGGCATTTCCGTTTTAGCGATTTCAAAACTACTTAGTTTGACAATTCGATCATTAAGGAAAACCCCTTGGTAAAATGGATTAATATCTGCATTAATAGGACTTCCTTTTATTATAGCACTTTTAATTGTAACAAATTCTAAGTCTGTTTTTTTTGTCTGAATAGAACCGCTAGGAACAGTTTCACAAGCGACAAGAGCCAATAATTCCACAACCAAAACTAAAACACTAAAAACTCTAAATTTTTTCTTTTTCATTATTTATTCTCCATTTTCTCTCTTCAAAATCTGAATAATTTCTTCCCTAATATACTGATCCAAACCTGATCTTACTAAGAGTTTATATGCATCAATAAAATTTATCGCCGCTTTTTCTGAATTACAATCAGTATTATTTTCTATCATAGTTCTTTTTACAACTAAACCTGTATTTGCTTCCTTTAATTTTGAGTAAACAAAATCACAAGTTTTGCCTTTCGTAGGAGAGTCACAAAAGATAAAATGACATTTTCTTTCTTTTAATAATTTATTAAAAGCTTCTTTATATCTGTCGTATCTCTCTTCTTTATCTAAATTTTCAGGTTTTTCATCACAAGCATCATAAAGACTGGTAAATCCAATACACATAGATGAACCCTCTTCTTCGATTTCTATTACATTATCATCCTTGTCTTTTTTTTGAATCTGATAAACATACTCAAAAATTTTTTGTAACATGTATATAATAGTCGCTGTATCGCTATCTGCAATACCTACCAATGCTACCATCATTTCACATTTATTCCCATTTTGTCTTTTACTCATAAAATCCTCTCAAAAATTCCCATCCCACAATAAAAAATACGGGACGGTTTATAATCTACTTTTAATTAAAAGCTAAAAGTAGTAAAATACTTATATCCTCTCACCCAGTACCTTGTACTGAGTAACAAATACTTTTACAATTCTAACAATCAACAGCCTTCTATCGAGTCCACTAAAAATTCCCTATATATGGATCTACTAATATACGAAAGATCTGAGTATCCCAGATATTAAATCCCTCTAGAGCTTTATTTACATAAAAATCAACATACTCTAACTCTTCGTTTGTAAGATGTCTGAATTTATATCCAGTATCTATTGATCTTAAAATTTTTATAGTTTCATCATGAACCTCCTATACAGTATAAAGGATTCTTAAGCATCATATACATATTCAACACCCATGATTCCTTTTCCACATAAACGATCATCATATTGGATATCTATTAACTCGCCACTATACCCATTAACAATAGACAGTATCAAGACTATCCACCCCACTAACAACTTCTTCGTATTAAATTTCATACAAAAAAACTCCCATAATTATCTCTACTATTCATATATAAGCTCCTATCAAGTCAAATCTCTAAAATCAGATCAATAGTTTTATAACAACATACCTCAAATGTACGCTAGCTTGCAATACTTACAAATCCGTTTTTGCAGCCCTACACCAAAGCATCTTTGGAATAAAACATAATCCCCTATATCACTCCTAAGGGGTGACCCTGTCTATAAGGACGGTTCTCATAATTATTGAAGGATCCCATACCAAATAAAACATTGTCCATTCCCTATCGGTCCATTATCTAGCATCACCAATTTGATATCTAATTCTGAATTGATATAGGACATCATTCCATTTCCACTATAAAGATCATAAGAAATAACTAAATCTTCAAATTGTTCAATTATTATGGGAAATCCTCTCTCTGAATATCCTATCCATATATGATAATTATCTGCAATAGGGAATGATAAATATCCATCATCATCTACTATATAGTTATAATTTTCATCATTAAACTTTAGTGATTCTACATTCATATTATCTTTGAATTTAACTGTAATTGTCCAACCATAGATTAACGAACAAAGTTCAATCTTCTGATTCTCATATATTCTATATACACTAATTCCATATGCGTCAAATTTATTATTACCTTCTACAATAGTAACTCCGAATATAGTTCCAGTGAATATGGCAATAATAACTCCTAACGCTACCAATCTTCGCTTCATTCCTAAGCCTCCCATGTATTATAATTTATCAGATCCACATGCATATAACATAGCTGTATCGGATCTAGTATACTATGCTTTCTAACACCCTCTATGAGGATATAAATCTATTCATAAATCCCAAAGGTAAACCTATAGCACCACCAATTTTGTTTTCTCAGCTGTTTGAGCAAAAACACCCGTACAAAGCGTTACTACCATTAGCACGCCAACACAAAACTTCTTCATAAAAAACTCCTTTCGACACCTGAAGAAAAATGCCTAAAAAATATTTCGTCTTTAAAAACAAAAAAAGACAAAACAAAGCCTTTAATACAAAAAGCCTTATTTCGTCTCTCTTCTATGCGTATAAATTGTGTAAAATTATCTTGAGTTAAATTATATCGATAAAAATTTATCGATGGGGGGGGGGGGGTAACAAGGGCGTAACTTCCCAGCCTATTTTTTAAGTAAAAAAAACAGACTAGAGTGAAAAATACAAATGTTACAAACCCTAATGCAAACATAAAGCTATTATATAGTTTTTAACAAAATTTGTCAAGTACTTTTTAAAAGATTTTAGCTTTTTATGAAAACTTCTTGAGAGAAAATATTTTAAGTTTACGTTACAACGGGGAGCGTAGCTCTGGCTTGCTTAAGGACAAGAATTTTTGTATCAAAAATTCTTGTCCCAACTTTGCCACTTTTGCAAAAAAAACTCATCGCTAGTTTACAACCCTGAGTTATCCAAGACGAAGGGATAAATGTTTTTCGCATAGCACGGCTCGTCTTATAAATGTTAATGACAAGTTAAAAATGGGACTAATACTTATTTTAAAATTAAAAACTTTGAGAGTAAACTAAAAAAAATGTAAATGTTTTTTTATATCAGCCGAAAATTAAGACAGAGGATTTTATTTTTATGGAACAGAAAAAAATTTTGTGGATTTTCTCAATTCTTACAGCGTTTTTACTTATAGTTTTTGCCGTTGCTTGGTATTTTTATTCGGATAAACGCAAGCAAAATAGTGCCACAATAACTAAGCTTGAGGAAACTCAAATTGCAAAACCCGCTCTAGCCAGTGTGGATGCGGACGCTTGGGCAAAAAATAGTGAAAGTGTTCCTAAACCTGATGAAAACAATCCGCCTACTATAAATATTGATAATAGGGTAACTGTTGTAAATGGGGATAACGAAAAAGATTTGGATGTTACGGGTTTGGTTGAAAATGACAAAAAAGTAGAAGGCGAACTTCCTGCATCAATTTCGAATACGCTTGTAACTAAGGTTGTAAATAAAGAGAGTCCTGAAAAAAACACAAAGACGCAAGCGCCAGTTTCCACAGTAAGTATGCAAAAGAAAAAAAAGACAAGTGTAAAAGTCACAAAGCCAAAAGCTAAAACTACTGTTTCTAAAACAACACAAAAGACAAGTACAAAATCCTCTAGTTCAAGGACAACTTTTTGGGTGCAAACGGCAGCCTTGAGTAGTCGGCTTTATGCAGAGGAAGCTCGTGCTCGCTTGCAAGAAAAAAACTTTCAAGCCGAAATTTTTACAAAAAACACTTCTAGTGGACTTGTGCATCGAGTGCGTGTAGGTCCATTTGAGAATATGACAGAAGCAAAGTATTGGCTTTCTAGTGTAAAAAAACTTGAGGGCTTTGAAAATAGTTTTGTGTCTGAAGAAAGATCTAATTAAAAACAAAAAAGTCCTCTGAGGCTTTAACCTTTGGGGACTTTCATTTTGCTTTTATAAATTTTTACAACTTATCAAAAAAATTAAGCATTAACACTTTTTTTACTCCTCATGTTTTTTCTTCCGTTGTGTTTGAGTCGGTTTTTTGCTTGAAAAAATATAAATTTTAAGTACAATATTCTTAAATATAGTTCTATAACTAGTTTAAGTCTTGAGGTTTTAGTTAGTGAAAAAAAAGTTCGTTCTGTTTGCATTTTTATTTTTTGCTTTTTCTCACTTATTTTCACAAGAAAACAAAAAAGCGGATGGAGCAGAAGCCGCTAAAATTACTCGTACCATTATTATCAATTCAGCTAATGATATAGAATATACCAAAACAGAGCCTGACAAAAAAAAAGCTGAGCCAAAAAAAAACGATGAGACAAATTCTGATAAAGCGGAAACAGAAAATAATAAACTTGAGTCAATTACGCTACGAGGTGATGTTTCAGTTTCTGTAAAAGAAGGCGAAACTATTGACACAATTATTGCTGATATTATAATTTACAACAAAACGCGAAACACTCTGCACGCTCAAGGCAATGTTTATTACGAGCGAAAAATTTCTGGTAAGATTGAGCAAACCTTTTCGGGAAAAGAGGTTATATTTGACATTAAAGGAATGACGGGAGTTTTTTTAAATGGTATCATTGAAGCAGCTTCCCAAAAAACAAACTCTCCTAACTATATAATTCATTCGGAAACAACAGGTCGAGATGCAAGCGAAGTTATTGCTTTTAAAAACGCAAAGCTCACAACGAGTTCCGCAAAGGAACCGCTTTGGTCTATTAACGCTTCTCGTCTTTGGATGTTACCCGGTAACGAAATGAGTTTCGCAAATGGATATTATTCAATCGGTGTTGTTCCAATTTTTTACTTACCTTTTTTTTACCATCCTGCGGACGAAATGATTTTTCATCCTGTGTTTGGTTTTAGGGTACGAGAAGGTTTTTTTACACAAACAACAACTTATTTAGTCGGGAGAAAAAAACTTCCACCAAAAGACAAAGAGGCTAATCTTTCAACCTTTTTAGTTCCCGACACTTTAAAAGAGCAAAAGCGAAATGGTTTGTTTTTACAAAATCTAGGTAGCAATGCAAAAATACAAAACCCAAGTTACTTAAAAATAATTGCTGATGCTTATTCTTCACTTGGTTATTTGATTGGTGTAGACGGAGATTTTGGTTCAACTGTAAAATATTTTAGCGCGTTAAACTTTAATGCTTTTTTTGCATTTTCACATACTCTTTATCCTTTAACAAATGACAATAAATTTTTTACAACATATAATACTTCTGGCGAATCAAAATTTAACAAGGCAAATTTTTTCGGTTTAAGTTTGCCTTTTCGTTACAACTTTAATTTTAACACAACTATCAGTCATTCGCCGATAAGTTTAACTATTAGTACACCCTTTGTTTCTGATCCATTTTTTAAAGACGATTTTTTTTCTAGAAGCGAAGATATGAACTGGATTAAGTTTATGTTAAACAGAGAAGAGGCTAAAAAAGACGCTTCAATTCAGTCCTCGTATAATTGGCTTTTTAAGTTAAATGCAAATCCAAACACGGGCGTTCTTTCACCTTACTTAAAGTCTTTTTCATTTTCGCCATCTTTAAATCTTTATTTTTACAACCGCGAAAATGAAAACCTAACGGGTGCAGATAAAGTTTACGCTCCTGAGCGAAAATTTTATTATCCTGAAAAACTAAAACCTGAATTTACGACTTCGCTTTCGGGAACAATATTTTCTACCTCAATGTTAAAACCTAAAACGACTTCGAGAAAAATAACAGGTGTAAAAAATCCTTTTGAAGAAGAAAAGAAAAAAGACACAAACGAAAATACTAAAACGCCACCAACAGAAGAAAACGAAAAACCTAAAGACGCTACGCAAAATAATTTTGTTTATCTGGATAGATTTATTCCAATTTATAAACTAGAAACAAAAACAAACAAACAAACAAAAACCGTAAACTATGAACTGGGTTATAATTTTAAACTTAACTTTTTGAATGAAGACATTTGGGACTATAAAAATTGGAAAGAACCTAAAAGCATCGACTGGAAAGAATTTTCTTCAAAGTATTACAAACTAAATTATGACATTGGTTTAAATAGTTCGTTAAATATTTTTTACAATCTTTTAAAAATTGATAATAGTTTTAAATTTATGCAAAACTATCAACGCCATCCTTTTATAAGTGACAAAACAAAAAAAGAAACCTTTGAATTAAATAACTTTAAAGCAAATCTTTTTAGTTTACAAAATAAAAATAGCCTAACTCTTTCACCTTTTTATTTTAGTGAAATATTTAGTCCTACAAATATACAATGGTCTATTTCAGAAATTCTTTTACGAAATAAATTTACAGGAACTTATTTAGAACCAAAATACGAATTAGAAAAAACAAAATGGGATAAAGACTTTATTAAAGAGCACAATCTTAGTTTTGTTTTTGGCGTAAATTTAAATTCTTATGTACAAAGTTTAAAACTTGTTGCAGCACTTCCTCCACTTTTAAGCTCTTATACAATGTCCTCAAATTTTCAACATCCATTTGGTTCGCTTTCTACAAACACAAAGGTTTACGAAAAAGAAAAAGCGAAAAAAAAATGGTTTTGGTCACCCTTTGATATAAATGCAAATTGGAAGTTACCTTTCGGCATAAGCACAAGTCAAAGCTACACTTACAATATCGAAGAAAAAGAGCACGAGAAATTTCGTTTTTATTTTTCATGGAAATATATTTCTCTAAGTTTTTTAATGCAAAATGATTTGACTTATAAATTAGACTCTTTGCTTGGCTGGCAGGCTATCAGCAATAAAAAAACTTTTAAACCAAAAAGCTTTGAGTTTAATTTTTCGAACACAAGCGAACCGCTAAAATTTTACTTTTGGAAAAACCGAGTTTCAGTTTATATGTCTTTGGCAAGTACATTAAATATTAACTTGCAAAAAATAACCGAAAGTTTTTTTACATTTTCACCATCGGTAAATTTTGCCATACACGAATTTTTAACTTTGAAAATAAGCACTGTAAGTCGTAATAATGTAATTGCAAGATATTTTCAAGACAATTTAAACTTAGGCGTTACAATTCCCGGCGAAAAAAATATGTTAAAAGATTTAGCAAAATCTTTTTTCTTTTGGGATAGACAAGCGAGAAATGAGTCGGGTTTTAAAATAAGATCTGTCGATATTGCTTTGGAACACAACTTAAAAGATTGGACACTTAACTTTACATATTCTTTTCGACCTGAATCAAAATACAACAAAACAACAAAACGCACAGAATTTAACTTTGTTCCCAAAATTACTTTTATGGTTAGCTGGAATCCAATCAATAATATTCGTGTCAAAACAAAAACTGAAAACAAAGAATTCCAAGTTGAAAGGTCTAGCATAAGATAGTTATCTTTTTGCAAAAACTTAAACTTCGCTTTAATTAAGCGTAAAAACTCAAGACTAGTTTTAGGATAAGTTTGCCAGTTTGCGAAAAAAACTCATTGTGAGTTTTATACCTTCCGCCCACAACCAAAGGCGGAAGGATAAAGTTTTTCGCAAAAAAGCATATGTCTTATAAATGTTAAAACGCATAAAGACTAGATTTTTTTGTTGTTTTATGTTATTATGTTTATTATGGAAAATTTTAAACGAACCGCTACTTGTGGAGAATTAACAAAGAGCGACACAGGAAAACAAGTGACGCTAAATGGTTGGATACACCGAAGTCGAAACCACGGTGGCATTTTTTTTATCAACTTGCGTGATCGCTATGGGATTACTCAGGTAGTTGTTGACGATGACGCCTCAGACGAACTCAAAAGTGCTGTTGTGAATCTTAAAAACGAATATTGTATTGCAGTGGAAGGTTGCGTTCGTAAGCGACCTGATAATATGATAAACACCGAAATGGCAACGGGCGAAATTGAAGTTAAGGCAGAAAGACTTGAAGTGCTTTCTGAAAGTGAAGTGCTACCTTTCCAAATTGATGAACGCACAAATGCTAACGAGGATCTGCGTTTGAAGTATCGTTATTTGGATTTGCGTTCTGCAACAATGCAAAAGCATATTATCTTGCGTTCAAAGGTAACATTTTTAGTGCGATCGTTTTTAACAAAGCACGGGTTTTTAGAAATTGAAACACCGACCTTTATAAAATCCACTCCCGAAGGTGCTCGAGATTATTTAGTTCCTTCTCGTTTGCATCCAGGAAAGTTTTACGCACTGCCACAGTCGCCACAACTTTATAAACAAATTTTAATGGTGGCAGGCTTTGATAAATATTTTCAAATTGCACGGTGCTATCGAGATGAAGATGCCCGTGGCGACCGTCAACCCGAATTTACGCAAATTGATATTGAAATGAGTTTTGTTTCTCGAGAAGATGTTTTAAATATTAGCGAGCAAATGATGCAATATGTTTTTAAAGAAGCGTTAGGAGTAGAGCTTGAAAAACACTTTGAGCGAATTTCGTATAACGATGCGATTTCCCTTTATGGTAGTGACAAACCTGATTTACGCTTTGATATGAAAATGCAAGATGCTTCATTTATGAGCGAGCACTCGGATTTTTTAGCTTTTAAAAATGTAACTGATGCAGGCGGAATAATAAAAGCATTGGTTGTTAAAGGAGAAGCAAAAAACTATAGCCGCAAAAAAATTGAAGAACTGGAAGCAACTGCTAAAATATACAAGGCACAAGGTTTAGCTTGGTTAAAACTTGAAGATGGAAAATTTCAAGGCGGTATTTCAAAATTTTTTGCGGGCAAAGAAAAAATCATTTGTGAAAAACTAGGCATTGCTGAAGGCGATTTAGTTTTGTTTGTTGCTGATAAAAATGCAAAAGTCGCCTGCGTTAGTTTGGGTGCGGTGCGTTCAAAACTAGGCAAAGATTTAAACCTCACTAAGGCTGACGAATTTAAGTTTGTGTGGATTATTGACTTTCCGCTTTTTGAATGGAACGAGGATGAGGAAAAATGGGACCCTGCCCATCATATGTTTTCCGCACCTCAGGAAAAATATTTGGCGACTTTGGAAAGCGACCCTGCTAGCGTAAAAGGCGACCTTTACGATCTTGTCTTAAATGGTTACGAAATTGCATCGGGTTCTATTCGTATTCACAAAGCCGAACTCCAAAAACGCATTTTCAAAATTGTCGGTTTCAAAGAAGAAGAGGCTGAAAAAAAATTTGGCTTTTTAACCCAAGCATTTAAATATGGACCGCCACCTCACGGAGGCATTGCACCGGGACTTGATCGCATTCTAATGATAATGGCAGGCGAAACTTCCATCAAAGAAGTAATTGCTTTTCCAAAAAACACCTTTGCCTATTCGCCTATGGACGAAAGCCCCTGCGAAGTCGATAAAAAACAACTGGACGAACTTTCGATAAAAATTGTCGAGAAATAGAAATTGTACAACCCCTTAATATCTGCACGAGCCTGTGCAGATATTAATTCGATACAAAGGCAGGGTAACAAAAAACACGGATGTTTTTTGTTACCCTGCGTTAGGCACATTCAAAGTTGGTTTGCATTTTTCAAAATGCAAACCAAAACAAAATTGTGGCGATAATTTACGCCACAATTTTGGTCGGAGCCGATAGGCGTAGCTTTGAATACGCCGACCGCTTTCAAATATACGAGGTAGATGCTAGAAGCAAGACAAAGATGCCCGTATATTTGAAAGCGGGAACGCCCAAAAGTTTATTTACCCAACCTTAATAATTCTTGAATTTCTGTGTTGTTCAGTTTGGAAATCCATGTTTCACCACCAGAAATAGATTCAGCGATATTGCGTTTTTTTTGTATCATTTCGTCTATTTTTTCTTCGAAAGTACCTTCACAAATTAAGCGGTGAACGAAGACGTTGCGTTTTTGTCCGATGCGAAAGGCACGGTCGGTTGCTTGGTCTTCGACGGCGGGATTAAACCAAAGATCAAAGTGAATGACGCGACTTGCAGCGGTGAGGTTTAAGCCTGTGCCACCCGCTTTTAACGAAATGAGCATAATGCGGTATTCGGGGGAAGTTTGGAAAAGCTCCACATTTTTTGTGCGGGTTTCTTGACTCATGCGTCCTGTGATTCTTAGGCAAAAAGTTTTTAAATCTTTTTGGATTATTTTTTCCATTAGGGAAATCGTTTGGACGTACTGACTAAAGATAATAACTTTTTCGCCACTTTCTAAAATGTCTTTTAAAAGAAGACAAAGCGTTTGCATTTTTCCAGAAAGCTCGGCTGTAGGCTCGCTTGTTTTGTCAAAGGTTCGCGGATGATTGCAAACTTGTTTTAAGCTTGTTAAAAGTTTTAAAACTAAAGAGGTGCGAGCGATGGCGGTTTTTGCATCAAGGAGCGGTTTGAGTTCGCTTTGGATTAGTGCCTCGTACATTGCCACTTGTTGAGGAGTTAAATTACAATACGCATTTGTAATAATTTTTTCAGGCAAGTCAGAAATAATTTGCTTGTCGGTTTTTAGGCGACGTAAAACAAAGGGGGCGGTGATCTTTGCAAACCTATCGCTAGCTTCAGTGTTAGCGTGAAGTTCAATAGGAATACGCCATTTGTTACGAAAAGTTTTTGCATCTCCAAAATAGTTTGGCAAAATAAAATCAAAAATCGAACGCATATCTTCCAAACTATTTTCCACAGGTGTTCCCGTAAGAGCAATTTTAAATTTAACTTCTGATTTTTTTACAGCTCTCGAAGTTTTTGTGTTTGAGTTTTTTATAGCTTGAGCTTCGTCTAAAATTATTCCGGTAAAATTTGCTTCGCATATTTTTTCAATGTCCTTTTGCATTGTTTGATATGTCGTAAGTGTAATATCAGACTTGCGGAGTTTGCGTCCCGTTCCGTGAAAAACTTCGCAAGTTAAACTCGGAGCAAATTTTTCTGTTTCGTGTTTCCAGTTAGAAAGAAGACTGGCTGGCGCCACAATTAAAACGCCCATTCCATTTTCGCTTTTTAAAATGTTCTTTTCTTGGAGAGTTAAAAGCAAGGCAATAACTTGAATTGTTTTGCCCAAACCCATATCGTCAGCCAACATACAACCAAAGCCCGAACGAATATTTGCATACATCCACGAAAAACCTTTTTGTTGATATGTTCGTAAAGTAGCCCTTAGTTTTTTCGGCGTGCTTAAAAGTTCTGCTTTAAAAATTTCATCCATTTGAGCTTTTACTTCTTTGCTGACAACAGCTTCTTCCGAAAGAACGGCTTGCATAATTTCTTGTTGGGAAAGAGGTTTTTCGTTTTCAAGTTTTGCAAAAAGTTTCGCAACCTCGTCTGGATCAAGCAAAACATATTGATTGCGAAATTTAATTAGCTTTGAATTTTGGTTTACAAGTTTTTTAAAATCTTTTACGGAAAGTTCATAATCGCCAAGCATAATTTTGTGATCATATTCTAAAAAACTTTCTTTGGTAAAAAAAACTTGTACAGGTTTTGAGCCACTGCTACTCTTTACAGAAATTACAGCTTTAGGGGACAAAACTTTTTGTAAACCCTTTGGCAAAATAATTTCTACACCAAACCTTTGTAAAAGTTTTGAAGAGCTTTGTAAAAAATCTGCAACCTCGTCCAAACTTAAATCGATTGATGGCTTTGTTGCAAGTTCCGTCATCGCTGGCAAATAAGATGATAAGACAATGGGAAATTTTAAAATGCGTTCTTTGTCTTTTGCTTGTCGTACTGCATTCGGTAAATCTACATACTTAGGATTAACTTCATCTAATTTTGCAACTGAAGCAGAAAGTTTTAATGTTTCCGTTTGCGTTTCAAAACTTGAATTTGTATTCAAATTTTCATTTGGTGTAGCTTGTAAACTAAGTCGATAAAAATATTCATTTGGTTGGTAATTCAAAACTGCAAGCCAAGTATAAATTCCTGTTGCAAGATTTTTATTTCCCGGCACACTTGTGTCAATTTCTAAATTATTAAAAAAGAGCTTGTCAATTTTTTTATCTCTTGCAGAAGTTGTGCGTGGAGAAAAGTTTAATGTTGTAACATATTCAGTTAAATATTCAGTGAGTAAAAGTTCCGCACAATAACGCTTTCCCCAATCTTTAACCTTTGCAAAAAAACTTTCGTCTAAAAGAATTGCAAACTCGTCAATAGCATTATTAATTTCTGTGGAAGCGGTGAGTGGTTTCCAAAAAATATTAAGCAAACCATTGTGTAAATTTACTGCAGGAATAAAAGCCGAGTCCCAAATAATTTTTTTTGCCAAGCTATAAAAAGAATACGCTATAGCGTAACTTTGCGTATAGTCAAAATCCGCTCTGGGCTTTTTACGAAAAAGACTTCCTGCTTGTAACAAAGTTAAGTCAGCTGTGGAAGTGTTTGAAAAAATGATTTTCATTGTGAGAGGCGAATTCTTATTTAAAGGAAAATCATTTTTTCCTTTTAATAAATTGCTTGTTGAAATTTCCGCACGAGCGTAAAAAGTTTCAGCGTATTCATCGTTCGTTTCAGCTGTGTAAAAGTTAAAGTCGTAAGCAAAAAGAGCTGTGTGATAAAGCTCGGTAAGTTTAATTACAAAATCGCTGGATGAAAAAACCGGAGCGGGTGGTAAAAAACCTGTAATTAAAGGAATGTAAGATTCGCCCGATGGAAAGTGTAAAACTTTTTTTGCAGAAGTATCAAGTTCTAAAATTTGTGAAATAGTTTTTTTGTTTTTTACAGAATCCGCAACGGGTGCTTCAAACTCAATAGCAATTTGCTGTGGCTCTTTGGTAAAATTTATTTCAGCTTTATCGGAACTCATTTTTGTTGAGCTCATAGCTTGTTTGTTTTGAAAATCCGTATCATTATTTTTTGAAACTCTATTATACTCAGGATAATCTTTCGATAAATCAAAACCTGCTAACTGAAAAATCAATCGCGGGTCAAAATCAATTTCCCGTGCTAAAATAAAAAGCACTGCAGCCATATGTTTGCATGGATTGCCGTCATCAGGGCAGGAACAAAAAGCATTGCTTTTAACCCATCGAGCAGGTATAACTCGCACCGACTTTTTTTCAAACTCGGCGATTAAATCATCTTGCATAATTCCTGCACGCAAAGCCACCAAACCAACTTCGTTTTTAGCAAAAATTTTAACAATATCTTTTTCGCATTTTTTTGTAATAGGTGGAAAACTTATTTGAATTGTGTAATAATCTTCATAACGCCCTGCAACCTTCGCAGTAACCGTTTGTCCTTCAACCCGTAAATCCTCAACCCGTCCCGTATTCGCATAAGTCTTTCCCCGAGAAATCCTTCCCGAACCATCGTAAGCCTTGAGCATCCGCAAAAACCACGCACCCCAAGCCGTCACTCCATATTTAACCTTACTCACAAAAAATGATTTTATAAATTTGGGCAGGAAAGTCAAGAGCCTTGAAAAATCCTTTATCTACTCTTTCATTTTTCGTACATATGACGGGCTCGTAAATTGTGCTTTAACTTTTATACGACTTGTCCTCACTTTGCGAAAAACGCTTATCCCTTCGTCTCGGATAACTCAGGGTCTTAAACTAGCGATGAGTTGTAACGCAAATCTGGCAACGAGGGCGGGAATTTTTGACGCACAAAAATTCCCGCTTAAGCGAACAAGACCTACGGTACTCCGTTTAAGATTTTATCCAAAGTTAATGCATTTTTTGGACACACTACCTATAACTTATAATTATTTTAAATAAAAGGTATTGATATTTTTTCATTTTTTGGATATATTGTGAGGTATATTTTTTAAAATTATAAAACTATAAAGGAAAAAAATATGACAAAAAATGCAGCAGCAGTTTTAAATATTGTAAATGAAAGTTATGACCACCCAACTGCCGAGGATATTTTTCTAAAGTTAAAAGCAAAAAAAAGTAAAATGGTACTTGCTACCGTGTACAATAACCTAAATCGTTTGTGTGAAAAAGGACTTATACGAAGGCTTTCGATTGATGGAGTTTCTGACCGCTTTGATAAAATACGCCGTCATGACCATCTTTATTGTGTTAGTTGTGGACAAATTAGCGACTTAGAATTTACCGACTTAACAAAGCTTATCGAAGAAAAGCTCGGTTTAAATATTATTTCTTACGATTTAAATATTAAGCACCTTTGCGAAGAATGTCGAAAAACAGAAAAAAACAAGGCTCAAATTAAAACAAGCGTTTCCAAAGAAAAACAAGATGCTGGTTAATTTTAAAAATTGAAGTATTTAGAAACTTCCTTGTTTTTTAATAATAGCAATGCAGCGCTCCTTTTCTAAAAAAGGAACACACTTTTTTTATTTCGCTTTGGACTTTGGAATTAGCAAGTTCATTTTTTAAACGTTCGAGTTCATCTTTTGTTTTTGTTATTTTTCCTTTGTACAAAATTAGTCTGCCTTCAGATTTTACCAACCGAAAAAGTGTATTAAAAAGCTTTTCGTTCATTGTAGTTAAAGCTCGAAGTGTTACAATATCAAAATTTTGATTAAGCTTTTTCGCATCAAGACAAAAGACTTTTACATTTTCAAGCTTTAACTGAGCTTGCACATTTTGCAAAAAAATTGCACGGCGTTCGCTCCGCTCCACAAGACTAAAATGCACATTAGGTAAAAAAATAGCAAGCGGAATCCCGGGAAATCCCGCGCCACTTCCTATGTCTGCTACAGTTTTAGTTTCAAGATTGTTATTAAAACTAAAAAAGTGAAAACCTGCAAGGCTGTCTAAAATGTGGTTAATAATAAACACATTTTCAGTTTTTGCATTTACTAAATCAAAGTGTGAGTTAAAAAGCAAAAGCTCGGACAAATATTTTTTTACCAGCTCTATCTTTTCTTCGCTGTAATTTATATTAAGCTTTTTTAAACCACTAATTAAAATAGCTTTTGCATTTTCTTCCATTGAGCAACACCAAAAATTAAATATTTGTAGTTTTTGGCTTTAGAAAATTGAGCTTTGTTTCTGTTACAATAATTGAAGCTACGATTAAAAACCCACCAAAAAACAAATTTAGCGTTAAACTTTCAAATCCAAACATAATCGAAAAAGCCATTCCAAAAACCGACTCAAGTGAGAAAAAAAGCGAAGCGGTAGAAGCGGAAGTATATTTTTGTCCGTAAGTTTGAAGTAAAAGGGCTATCCCCGTGCATGGAATTGCCAAATATAAAACTGTAATAATAGACTTTTTCGACCAAATTGTAGCAGAATTATCTTCAAATAAAAAAGTAAAAATAAGTGCTATAATTGCTACAACAAAAAAATGAGCTATTGTAAATAAAACACTATCAAGTTCTGGTGCTAATTTTTCAATTACGATTATATTACCCACAAAAACAAGAGCACTTATAAGAGTTACAAAATCTGCAAGGCTTACAAGTGTATCGCTACCTAAAAGTAAGTCGGGAAGTGAAATTAAACCAATACCCGTTATACACATAAAAGCTGCAATAATATTATATTTGTCGGGGCGATGTTTATTTATAAGCCATGAAGCAAAAGGAACAATTACACAATAAGTTGCAATTAAAAAAGCCGAACGTCCCGGTTTTCCACCTAAAACGGTCATTGCAAAGGTTTGAGTATAGTATCCTAAAAATGTAGTAATCCCTGTGAGTAAGCCTGCGATTATATATTTTTTAGAAAATTTTTTAAATCGGGGTAAAAATAAAAGGGACAAAAACAAAAACCCTATAGAAAATCGCAAAAAAATTAAAAATGCGGGCTTAAAAAATTCAGCAGTGCTAGAAACTCCTACAAAGGTACTTCCCCAAATTATACCTAATGCCAAAAGAGCAATACGAGCTGTTATTTCATTTTTGGAATATTTTTTCACTAAAAGCATTTTACTCAAAAAGATTTAGTTTGTCAAGTCTATTTATTTTTTTATTGTTGAAGGACTGTGAAAAATATGCATTGGTTTTCGATGTAAGTTTTTACTGTTTTGGTTTTAACAAAGTTTACGCTTTAGCGTTTAATTTGCGTTTTGCTCTTTTGTTAAATGGACTTTAAAGCGAGTTTTATTGGTGTTCTACGGTTTGCTTAAGGATAAGAATTTTTTTCTACAAAAAATTCTTGTCCCAACTTTGCCAGTTTAGCGTTTTAGTTCATCGTTAGTTTGTGACCCCCTTGCCCACCTAAAGCAAGGGGATAAGCGATTTTCGCAGGGCACGGATGAGTCTTACAAATGTTAAAACATAAATTACTAGCCCACCGTCCGTGTCGGGAGCATAGATTTTCGCAGGACACGCTCAAGTCTTATTTTTGTAACCACAAACCTTAAAACCACTTATTGCGTTTAAAGTAAATGATTAAACCTACAACGATTAAAATAGAAGCGATAATAACGATTGGATAGGTTTGGGGAAAAGTGGTTTCGGGCATTGCGAGGTTCATTCCGTACCAACCTACTAAAAGGGTCAAGGGTAGAAAGATGGAAGTGATAACGGTAAAAAGTTTCATTACTTTGTTCGCTTCAATGTCAAGGAGGGCTTGGTAGGCTTCGCGGACTTGGGTTAAATAGTCGCGGAGGTTTAGCGTGCTGCGATGAAGTCGTTCGACTTTTTGGGTTTGAAAGTGGAGCTGTCGAAGTTCGTCATCGGTGAGTAAACCGTTGCGATTTTCTTCTAGGTCTTCCAGAAGTGCGAGCATACTTTCGTAATGGCGACGGAGGGTTAAAAGTTGTTTGCGAAGTATGCGAATTTCGCTGACATAGTCTTCGGTTTCTTCATTGGCGACGGCGTCTTCCAAATCGGTAATTTTGTCTTCTATTGCATCTAAAGAAACAATGTAGCGAGTACCAAGTAAACTTAAAAAACTAAAGAGAGCTTTTTTTACGCTATTCGTTTTTTCGTCTGAGGACAAAAATATTTCAAGCCATCGTTCAACTATCGGGGACGGCTCATCGTAAAAAAGGAGCATTGTTTTAGGTGAAAGATAAATTTCAACTCGCTCTGATTTTGGTTCTGTTAAATCGTAACTTGGTAGAAGAAAAAGGAAATAACCAAAATCTTTGTGACTTTCAAAGCAAGTATTTTCATTTTCGATTTTTGACACATCAGTAAAATTTAAATCTTTTAAAGTTTGAGGCTGTGTTTTGCTTTGTCGGATATAAATGCTTTGCGAATTTTCAGCGTTCGTATTTTCGTTTGTTGTTTTTGTTATTTTATCATCAATGTAGATTGTCATAAATTGTTAATTCCGTTTGCTTAATTATATACAATTTACAAAAAGTGTAAAGGCTTTTGTTTTTGGTTTAATTCAAGTCAAATTTACTAGACAATATTTTGTGCTAATCTTTATGGTATGAATACGATAATAATGGAAATATCATTTATGAAAAGAATAATTTTTTAATTACCTACTATAATAAATATTTATGATTCTAACGGGAAACTGAGAAAAGTCGTTAAGTATCGAGGTGTTTAGATGAGACGGAGGTACGAACCTAAAGTGAAGCTTTAAACTACTTTTTTCCTAGCTTTTTTATTTGTTCATTATTTTTGAGTGTGTCGGCTTTTGCTTTGATGTTAAAAGCTTTTTATTAATGGACTTTTGAATCGGAAATTTCTGCTTCGAACATTTCTACCATTTTATCGACACAAGCACTGTGATTGAATTGCTTTGCATGTTCGGCATACTGTTTTTCCATTTCGAGCCTTGCCTCGTCGTGCTCAATCCAATAGTCAATTTTTGCTGCAAGAGCTACAGGATTATTGCGTTCAAAAAGACTTCGTTCGTCCAATGCAAATTGTCGTGTTGCAGAAAGCGGGCTGTCTGCTATGATGGGAACAAGCCCCGATGCAAACGCTTCGATACACGAAATTGCTTCACTTTCGACATCTGCAGAATGAACATAAAGGTCGCTAAAGCCCATAACATTAAAAAGTTCGTCTTGCGTGTAAAATTCAAATATAGGTTTATTTATAAGATTTTCACCCATTTTTTTGTATTTTTCTTTCAATGGACCTTTGCCTGCAAAAATTAGTTGGATTTTTTTTGAGTGTTTTGACAAACGGACAGCGTCTATTAAAATATCCTGTCTTTTTTCATATGCAAGTCTGCCTACCATCAAGATGACAAAACGGTTTTGGAATTCTTTTGGCTTTTTTGCTTTGTAATAAATGAATTTGTCGTCTACTCCATTTGAAATTGGATATAAGTTCATTGAATATCCATATTCTTTGAGTCTATTCGCCATAAACTCGGAAGGGCAATGAATATGCCGAAATGAGTTGTAAAATCTATTTTTCATACTAGAATACAAAAATCGAGTTGCTAATTCAGATTGATCTAAGCCAATACTGTAAGTGATATTTTCAGGCTGAATATGAAAAGCTGCTGTATGTGGTATTTCTTGTTTTTTTGCTATTTTCAAACCTACTCTCGACAAGTAAAAAGGCATAATAAAATGTACAACATCAGCTTTTGAAATTGCTTTAGTAAGAACTTTTTTATTAGGCTTTGCAAAAACCATACCCTGTTTTTCAATTAAATTCTTTAAAATGTGTGGAGTTTTGTACGCTTGTACACCGTAATTATGCACAGCGATATTTTCGTTGTAACTTGCGTCTTTGTTTGATACACTCACAACACCAACAGAATGCCCTTTTTTAATTAAGCCATTTGCAAGCCGTTGTGCAGTAATCACCGTTCCATTGCTTGCATTGTAGAACTGATCCGTTACAAGAAGTATTTTCATATTACTTATTCCTCATTGCGTGTTGTGTAAAATTATTGCTGGAATAAAATTTCTGTAGAAAATTAGTTGATTTTATCGATAAAAAATTATTGCTAAAAATGGGGGGGGGTAAACTCTAACTAACATTTTATAAAAAATCTCCTTAAGATAAAAACTATTATAAATTTTTTTGTAAAAATTGAATAAGTGTTGAATGTAACAACTATCATTTTTTACAAAAGTAATTGTATCAAGATACTCAAAAAAAGTCAAGCGACTCGATGAAATTCTCGTAATTTTTTAATGAAAAACACCTATATCCAAGTTTTAACAATATAGTCCGATGTTTTTTTAGCTATCGCTAAAAAAGCGGTACGCCCAAAAATTAATGTCAAAATATAAAAGTTTTAAATAACTTCAATGTTTTTATGGATTAGCAACTTTACGGTACGGTGATTTTACAGGGCGATTTATGTCTCTGATTGTCCAATCATTTTCAGAATTGGGATTAACAACGGGCATAAATCGTTTTTCTTTTACCGATTGCATATTTTTTCCCTCTTGAATAGCATTTTGCCACCAATCATAAATATGTATATTTGTTTGTATTTTAAAAAATGAACAATCCCAGTTTTCCGAAATAAAGCCTATGGGGTCATATTCGTAAAATTTTAGTCCTGCATTTTTTGTATTGGGTGCAAGTTCGTAGGGCATCCATTTTCGTGGGATATAATTATTGCCTATCATTTTTTCATAATCGGTAGGCATACTATATTGCCAAATAAGTTTTGTATATGTATCAAGTGCATATAAATCATTGTTTAGATCTCGCTGAAATGATAATAAATTTTTTGCCGCTGTCGCCGTAAACTTAAAAAATACAAAGCGTTTTAAAAACTCAGCTTCGGTAGGAGTTTCATACAGTGGAACTTTATACGGATGTACGCCGTCTGTCCGATAATAAGTAACATCATCTAACTTATTTGTGATATTAAAAATAATATGTGTTCCCGGAATAAAATCTTCAAAGTATTTTTTAGTTTTTCCCGGTTTGCCCCAATCCTCTATAGGTTGAGAATCTCGCCATTGAAATCGTTCAGAAGAAAAGAGCAACTCAATTGCTGGTGCCGACCCTTTAAACGGCGAAGTGATTTTTGACATATGCACTAGCATACTACCAAGTTTTTTTGCCGGATAAATGCTATTAGGATTTGGAGTTTCAGCATATACAGTGCTTTGAATAAAGCAAATAGCAAAAAAATACATTACATACATAAAAGAAAATAGGTTTTTCATATTTTAATAAATTCCTTTTTTATAATTTTGATACGCAATGAATTTAAAACATTACAAACTAAAAACCAATTTGCATACTTGATTTTTTTATCATCAATGTAGACTATCATAAATTGTTAATTCCGTTTGCTTAATTATATACAATTTACAAAAAGTGTAAAGGCTTTTGTTTTTGGTTTAATTCAAGTCAAATTTACTGGACAATATTTTGTGCTAATCTTTTAAGTACTTTATTATATCTCTAAAATATGGCATAATTCTGATATATTATTAGTGGCGTAATCGCTTCTCTTCTTAAAATGTCATTGGGTGCTTTAATTACAAACCCAAAAAGTTTGGAATCATTATCAACAAAAACAATACCAAAGCCCAAATATCAAATTCAAACTTATATTTATTTTTTACAAGTCATCACCTTTAAATCTTTTACAAAATTGCTTTTAATATCATTGCGAAAATTAAAATCCAAATTAAAATAATCGGAATTGCGTAATACCATTTTTTTGGTTTTCCATTTTGCCAGATAGTTTCTGCTTGCTTGCGATGCTTTTCAAACACTTCGCTTGGAATAAACTTAATTGTCAATGCAACGAGTATAGGCAGTAAAATCACATCATCTAAATATCCAAGTATGGGTATAAAGTCGGGAATTAAATCAATGGGCGACAAAGCATAAACAACAGTAAGGCTTGCAAATATTTTAGCAAGTAACGGAGTGTCTTTATCTTTTAATGCCAAAAACAAAGTAGCTATATCCGTTTTTAATTTTTTCACTTTTGCTTTTAAATCCATTGTGTAATTCCTTTTGATGATAAGATATTTATTTCAATGCGTTCTTTGGACATTTTTTTACGCACTCCAGACAAAGAATGAGTGCAACCGTCTCAAATATTATCATCATTAAAATCGGTAATGCGTATTTTTTCATAATTTTTTTCTCCATTTGAAATTAAGAGAGCTTTTATTTACTCCCATCTGCTGTCGAGTAGAAACTTTTTTATACTCGGATTTCCTTCACATCTGTAAATTTTATTTTTTTTAATATCGTAAATCACAGACCAAATTGTATCAAAATCTTGCTTTTTATTGTATTGGCACAAAAAGCCTTTGTTACCACTTAGCAAACATTTGGTATCTTCCAAACTATACTCATTATATTTTTGACCTTTTAGAGTTTCAAGACGGGCATGTGATTTGATATCGTCATCCAGCTTACACTTATATGAAAGCATATTCTTTGAAATAAAATGATTTGTTCGATACAACGCACCTTCTGAAATTTCCTCGAAATACTTTTTTTCTGAATTCAATTCCGCTAACAAAACCTTTCCAATTGTATCTACAACAATAATATTTTGAGAAGAACCAACTTCTACTTTTTCTAAAAATTCTCTTGCTTCCTTTACCGTTGCACATTTTTCTAATATGTAGCGAATTAAAAAGCCTGCATTAAATCCAACCCCTTTTACAGTTGGATACACAAAGGTCAAGCCACAAGCCAATCTTTTTTCATTAATGCCGTCTTCTATTTGTATCATCGCCGTTGTATTTCCAATAAAAGAATATCCTTTGTCCAGTTTATAAAAAGTACTGTCGGTTAATTTTCCAATGGCTTTATTAAAATCGCTATTTCTAGCCAAAAAAACACCATCTTTATTTGATATTCCAATGCACGAACAATAGTTTTCAAATGTGAAAACATACATAGTTGTTAAAAATGCAAAAACCTTCAAAAAATCCAACCGCACACCTTCGGCAAAGCCTTTGATTTCATCAATGATTTCCGGAAAATGTTTTTCATATATTCCATAAACTTGATTTGCATATCTTATCTTTTCATCATTTAGCATTTTATCTAACTTTATAGTTTTACCAAACTTGTAAAGCGTATTTCCATATTTATAACCGGCTTCTCTGTGGCTTTTTTTCCATCTTGAATGATACATTTTTCTATCCCTATTAAAAAACGTTTTGATTTCACGATATATTAAACATCATAACTGCTGAGAATGTCAAAAGGCTCGATACTGCAATATCCCACAACTATAATTTTTCTCCTCATAATTTTTATTGTAGCGAACAAGTAGAAAATATCAAGAAAATGCTATATGATATTTTTACACAACTTCCTTTTTTCAACGTGAGTTTAAGACCTTTCGCCCAAACCGAAGGCGAAAGGAAAAAGTTTAATACAAAAAAACATAAGTCTTACAAATGTCAAAGCAAAAAACACTAGCCCGCCGTCCGTGGCGGGAGGCGATTTTCGCAAAGTAAGGACAAGTCTTACAAGTGTTAAAAATTACAAAATTGGAAATAGAAATTTTTTTTCGCTTGGATTTTAGTGTGGCAACTAGCAAACCTTGACAAAATTTATGTTTTGTTGTAATATTTAAATAGGAGGGGATTTGTGGAAGATGAAATTTTAACACTGGAAGAAATTGCAAGCTATTTACGAGTTTCGGAGAGAACTGTTTATGAGTGGGCTCAAAAGGGTGAAATACCCTGTGGCAAAATCGGGGTGGCTTGGAGATTTAAACGAAGTGAAATAGAAAAGTGGGTTGACTCAAAACTGAGTGCTGTTACTAAAGACGAAAAGCCTCGCCGTGAAATTCAAATGTCGCAAATTGTTTCCCCCGAGCGAATTTTAATTACAAATTTTTCGACAAAGCACGATGTGTTTATTTCATTGATAGACAGGTTGGCTGAGTCGCCACAAGTTAAAAATCGCAAAGAACTTGAAGATACTATCTTTGACAGAGAGGAATTAATGTCAACAGCCTTAGGACGAAAAATTGCAATTCCGCATGTGAGGCTTGATTCGGTTAGCGATTTGCTTTTGGCTATTGCAATTTCAAAAAAAGAAATTCTTGACTTTAATCCTCTCGATGGTGTTCCTGTGCGTCTCGTTTTTATGATTGTTGCAAACTCAAAACAGCATGCGTATTATCTGCAAGTGCTTTCTCATCTTATGTTGCGTTTAAAAAGTGAAGATTTCGTTGAGGAACTTTTAGCCTGTCAAAGCTCTGATGAGGCTTATAAACTTTTGATAGGCTTAGAGTAGCCTCTTGAATATTTTTTTAAATAAGTGAAAATTAAAAACTATGCCAGACCAAATTGATAGTAACTATAAAGTGGCTTCCGAGTTTTCGGCAATTTTTAACCAAAAACCAAGTCGAAAAAAAAATGCCAAAAAAACGGAAAAAGGTTCACAAAAAAGATTTGTCGAGTTTATGCACGAAAGCCTTGTTGAAACTGAAGTTCAACCTCTGGCATTTGACGCACAAGAGCAGGGTATCGAAAAAGATGAAATACTTATCAAACTGCAAGATGAAGTTTTTTCAAAGGGCGACACTCTTCGTAAAAAAATTACTCTAGAAACAATAAAGGACTATAAAAAAGCCGTCTCGGATTTTCTTGCATATTTTGTTTCTCACGCCTACGACTTCAAACAAACACCAGAAGTCAGGATTTCGTATCGTCAACCAAAATCTTCTACAATTCGCTTAATTAACGAAAAGCTAGAAAAATTTGCAACCGAACTTTTTACCAACCAGCTCAAGCAATTGGATATACTTGAGCGGGTAGACGAAATAAAGGGCTTGATAATAGACCTTTTAAAATAAGGCTAGTTTCTAAAAATTGATATTTTTAGAAACTTTCATAAGCATAATTTGAACTGAAGTTTTAAGAAAGTACGCTTTCTATAATTTCGTACAAGCGTTCTTTAAATGGGCGACCATCCATTGTAATTTTTGTAATATCGTTTGGGTCGTTAAAAAGTTTGAAAAAGTTTATGTAAACTTTGTCGCCTGAAACATAAAACTCCTCATCGTAACCCGGCACAAAAATACAAGTTAGCGTACGATCGATATTGCTATGCTTTTTTTCCAGCTCCGAAAAGTTTAACACCTTTATTGGAGCAATTATCGCATTTCGCATTTCGTGATCTTCCAAAATTCGCATATTATTATTCCAAAAGCGGCTTTCACTTTTTGTGCGGTCGTTTAAACGCTCCCGATTAGAAATTGCAGAAAGCACTTTTGAAACGGAACGCTTCGTAAATTCATCATTGTAAAGTGGTGCCATTTCAGGACGCTCTGCAATTGTTGCAAAGTATTCGTCACTCATCTTTTCTTTTTCAGAAACACTGTCCCAAAAAAATATCATCATTTCCATTAAGTTAAAATCATTTGTTACCTTTAACATAAAACTCTCCAAAGTTATTTTTAATTTTATTATTTATAATCGCCTGTTAAAATTTCTTCCAAGCTTAAATCTTTTTGTTCACGCGTTCGCAAATCTCGCAAACCTACAATTGCATTTTTTAAGTCATTTGCATTTTCAATATTTTCCTTTATAAAAATACCAAAAGGAATTCCCTTGCTTTCCGCCCATGAGTATTGAGCATTCATTTTTCTATCCTCACAATATACTTCTGTTGGAAAGCTACCCTCCGTTAAAAAATTTGCAATTAAGTATTGACTCAATGCTGAAATATTTTTGTCATAAAAAATAACAGCCTTTGTAAAACCTAAAACATTTTCAGAATAATTTAATTCTTCTAATGCAGCTATTAACCTATCCAATCCGACCGATGCCCCGACTCCCGGTATATTTTCTTTCATATAAAGTCCTGTTAAATTATTATATCGTCCACCGGAACACACCGAACCAATCGAGGGAAGTTCTTCTAAAAATGTTTCAAAAACAATTCCTGTGTAATAATCCAAACCTCTAGTTATCGAAGGATTTAACAAAACAAAATCTGCTTTGTTTACCGCTTTTAAAAGAGTGTAAATTTGTTTTAAGCGTTCACTTTCTTCACAAGCGCCACCAATAAATTTTTCAAGATTTTCGAGTGTTTCCAAAAATGAATTTTCTTTTTTATTTATATCAGCAACACAAATAAAATCCAAAATCTCTTTTACATTTTCAGCACTTGTTAAATCTAAAAGCAAGCGTCGCACTTCATCTTCGCCCACCTTTGCAAGCTTATCCACAACCCGTAAGACATCTTCACTTTTTTCACGAATAGAAAGTTTTTCCAAAAGCTTATTAAACAAGCCTCGATGTGAAATATGTACTTTTATTTTATCCACACCCATTGTTAAAAAACTCTGCACAATTAAGTTTACAATTTCGAAATCACTTTCAGCATTGTCAACCCCAATTATGTCAAAGTCGCATTGCATAAATTCTCTAAACCGTCCAGCTTGCGGTTTTTCTCCACGCCAAACATTTGCAATATGATAACGCTTAAAGGGAAAATGAATTTCATTTTTGTGTTCGGCAACAAATCGAGCAAGAGGCACGGTCAAATCAAAACGCAAAGCAACATCCCGCCCGCCTTGGTCATTAAAACGAAAAACTTGCTTTTCAGTTTCGCCCTCACTTTTCCGCAACAAAACCTCAGCATATTCCATCGCTGGAGTGTCAATAGGTAAAAAGCCAAGCTTGCGAAAAATACTTTGCAACTTTTCACACAAAAGCTGCCGCCTAATTTCTAGTTTCGGCGGATAATCCCGAAAACCTTTTAAAACCCGTGGCGTAATCAAATTATTCATAGCTTAAATTATAAAGAAATTCAATGTTTTATTCTAGTGCTGAAAATTTTCGTAACGCAAATAGCTTTGATAATTTTAACATTCATAAGACATATGTTTTTTTGCTCAAAACTTTTTCCTTCCGCCTTTGGTTGTGGGCGGAAGGTTTGAAACTAACGATGAGTAATTTTTGCAAAGTGGAAAACTTATCCTTAAAACCAGCCTTGAGTTTTTTACGCTTAATTAAAGCGGAGCCGTGCAATAAAACTCGCTGGCAATGAGAGCAAAACGCAAGTATACGCTCGAGTACAAACTCACTTCAAAAAAATCACAAAATTAAAAGCTATTTTATAATTTTTTAAAATATGATATGATACGAAATATATGAACATCTTAAAAAAACGGCGAATTGGTTTTACACTTTTCAAGTATATCTTTTTAGATATTTTACTTTATAGCTTTGTCGCATTTTTATTTTTCTTTGTGATTTTTTTTGTAAACAATTTGCTAGTAACAATTCAAGATAATTTAATAAAGAATGTTTCACTTGCTTTGATCGGGAAATTTTTTTTATATTCCATTCCAATTGTCATTGCAAATGCTGCCCCTTACTCTGCATTCATTGGAGCCTTAATGTGTTTAGGGCGTTTTGTTAGTGATCGAGAATTTATGGCAGCAAACGCTTTAGGCGTACCTAACAAAAAACTTTTTATACCCACAATTGTAGCCGCTGTGTTTTTTGCTTTGATAAACTTTTTTGTAAATGATTTTTTAATTCCTTTTACAGCACCAAAACTCAATGATGTTATGTTTGAAATTGGACGAGAAAATCCTTCGTCACAAATTCAAAGCTTTGCAATAAAGCGAATCCAAAATCTTGTAATTGCAAGCGGCGATGTTTCTAAAGAAGGTATTGACAATATTTTAGTAATTGACACATCGGACAAAAATACAATTAATTTTTTGTCTGCAAAAAAAACTTTTTTGCTCAAACCAGAACATAACGAAGTTTTGCTTTCGTTAGAACCAAATGAGCCGCAGCTTTTTGTTTTAAATAAAAATAAACCAGAAGACTTTGAATACGCTTATGGTGAAAAGCTCACTTATAATTTTTTGCTATCAGAAATGCCCAATTTGAATTCCAACAAGCTGGGTCCGGGACAACTTTCTTCGTACAACTTAATACAAAAAATAAAACACCTTCGTGAAGAAGACAATGTAAGCCCCTTTTACTTAAACTGGTACAACTTAGAATTACAAAAAAAGTTTTCTATTCCATTCGGTGCAATGTTTTTTGTTTTTTTAGCATATGCTTTAAGTCGCAGTTTGCACTTGTATAATCAAGGTGTTGGTTTTGTTGTAGGTTTGATAATTTCGGTTGGTTATTGGGCAGTTTTAATGTTTGGTCAGCAACTCAGTATTGACAAAAATATAAACAGCACCCTTACTGCTTGGCTGCCGAATGTGCTATTACTTGGCATAGGAATATTTTTAATTTTGAAAAAGGAAAAAAAATAATGCTAACAAAAGAAAATACTATCAATTACAAAAAAATAAAATTTAGTCCAACTCTCATTTTTTATTTGTTAAAACTTTTTTTGCCCGTTTTTTTAATTGCACTAATTTTTTTTGTTTTGGTTTTAGAATTAGGTGATATATTTTATAATTTAAATAACTATATAGAAAATAAAGTTTCGCTAAAAACAATTTTAAAGATAGCTTTGCTTTTTTTGCCAAAGTGTATTTCCTTTGCTATGCCTATTTCGATGCTTTTTGCAGGCTCTTATACACTAGGAAATTTATACGCAAAAAATGAATTAACAATAATTTTTTCATCAGGAGTTTCGTTACAGAGGTTCGTTCTGCCCATTTTAATTTTTTCATTTTTGTGTTCGGTAGGAATGTTTTTTTTTGAAGACCAAATTGTAATAAAAACTTTTTCAAAAAAAAATGCTCTGTTTCAAGAATCTGTGGATAAGGAGCAAAGCCTTGACACTTATAACCTTGCAGTTATGTCTAATTGGGGAAAGGTAATTTATACCTCTGACTATTATGATGCTGTAAATAAGGTTTTAAATAATCCGAAAATTATTCACAAAAATGATGAGGGCAGACTGGATATGATAATCGCTAGTCAGAACGCAATATGGAATGAGGAAAAATCTTTGTGGGTTTTAAAGTCATCCAATGTTTACAGAATAGATGAAAACGAAGATGTTTTTTTTAACTTTGAAGCAGAAAGCATTTTCGATTTTTTAAATGAGCCACCAGAAAGCTTTCAAAAAATAACAGCCAATGTTGACGAAATGCAAGCAGGAGAAGTAAAAGACTTTTTAGATAAACTTCAACAAAAAGGTTTTTCACAAACAGAATATTTAGTAAAATATTATCAACGCTTTTCTTTTCCGTTTACTATTTTTATAGTGCTTTTTTTATCTATTTCTTTTGGGGGGTATTTGAAAAAAAATGTTTTGTTAATGAGTTTACTTTTGAGTTTGTCCTTTGCTGTTTTGTATTATGTTTCGCAAATGTCAACAGCAGTTTTAGCAAGCTGGAATTTAATCTCTCCAATCGTTGGAGCTTGGTTACCTTTTATTGTGTTTTTTATACTTAGTGTTTTTCTAATAAAAAAAGCACGTACCTAAATACAAACTCTTGCAAGTTTTGTTTTTTTAGCTATAATAAAAGTATGACATTATCACAACGCAACTTGTTAATAAAATTAGCTTTCGCTTTTGTATTGTTGACTACAGTCTTTGCATTTTTTGTCGGAGTTAGTTTGTTAAGTTCTAAAAAAAATAATCTTGACCTTTACACAGAAATTACCGAACCACCACAAATGCTTTTTTTTAACTCAGCTCTTTTTAACAAAAACATATACTTGTTTGTTGTTCAAAATATTTTGTATCCAGTTTACAGCCTTTTAATTTTAATGAGTATTTATTTTTTGTTTGAAAAAACTTATGTTATAGAGATTTCTTTTTTTACTTTTTTTGCACTTTTTTTAAGCCTTGAAAGTTTTAAACTATTGACACCATTTTTTAATCTTTGGAACTTTGCACCGAACTTAGTTTTACTTTTGTCGCGAGCTTTGTATTTTTTTAGATTTATAAGTGTGCTGTTGCTTTTAGTTGCTGCAACCTTTACTGTAACTCCAATTACAAGGCGCATTCTCCCCGTCCTTTTTGCAATTTCGTTTTTAGCTGTTGCAATTACTTTTTCAACTCCTTTTAATACTTCAAACCTAATGTTTAACTTTTTGTTACAAGATGGATTAAACAAATTAACAAAGATAGCCTTTTGGTTTTTTACGCTAGCAACTACAATTACTTATCTTGTGGTTGGCAAAAATTTAGGCACAAAAGAATACACAAAAGCAGGTTGGGGAATTTTTGCCTTGCTTTCTGGATATTTTTTTACGCTCATAACTGCAAGTTTGTTTTTCTTTATTTTATCAAATACTCTTTTTTTAGTAGGCTGTTTTTTTTATTCAAAAGCAATCCATCAATACAACTTGTGGCAATAAATTTTGTAAATTCAAAACTCGCTCTTATTTTGTACTAGTTTGCACTCCAGCGAGGAGCGTAGCTCTGGTTCGCTTAAGCGGGAATTTTTGTGCGTCAAAAATTCCCGCCTTCGTTGCCAGTTTTTCGTTGAAAACTCAACGCAAAGTTACAAACCGCTCACCCATCCAAAGTGAGCGGATAAGCGTTTTTCGCAAGTAAGGTTCGTCTTATAAATGTTAAAATAATTACGAGAAAAGCTTTTCTTTGTCGAAGCAATGATGCTTGTTAATTTGTAAAATATTTTAAAAGCTTTTAATTATTTTAAGATATTATTTTGTGCTTTTCCAATTTTTTTAAGTTCTTTTCGTGTATGTGCCCAAAGACTTTCTGCAGAACCGTTATCTCTTATTTGTATCAAGGCGGCTCCCGATTTTTTATATTCAAAATATTCGCCTGTGAATTCGTGATGCCAATAACTCAAGGTCGGTTCGTGTCCTACAATGACTAGAGTGTTTTCGCATTTTTCCAAAGCCTTTCTAAGATAATAAATATCACCATCAGCAATCCATGCGTGTTGCGTAAAAGAAAGTTTTAGCTTTTTTGCAATAATTTCTGCCGTTTCTACTGCCCTAACTAGTGGAGAAGAATACAAAGTAAGTGTTTTCCCGTTCAAGAGTTTTTGCAAACCCAGCACAGCTTGTTTCGTTTTTTCAATTCCTGTTGGGGTGAGTTTTCTGTCAAAGTCAGCTGTAAATCCTCGCTCTTCTGCAGGTCCGTGTCTAAATAACACGAGTTCTTTGTTCATCTTGTACCTCTCGTTATTTTTTATTTATTTAAAACTAATTTTACGGGACAGTGGTCGGAACCATAAACACTATCCATAATAGAAGCCTCTTTAACTTTTGAGTCGAGAGCGGTATTTACACAAGTGTAGTCAATACGCCAGCCAATGTTTTTTTCTCGAGCTCGAAAACGATAACTCCACCAAGTATATCTTTCGCCTTCAGAACAGAATTTGCGGAAACAGTCGATGTATCCGTTTTCTAGAAACTTGGTCATAAAAGCTCGCTCTTCGGGAAGATAGCCGGGATTTTTTTCGTTTGACTTTGGGTTGGCAAGGTCAATGGGTTTATGGGCAATATTGTAGTCACCACAAAGAACAATATTTTCACCTAGCTTTACTTTTGCATTACAATATTCAAGCATTGATTCACAAAAGGCTAACTTATAATCAAGTCGAGCACCTGCCGCTTGGGAGTTTGGAAAATATGCAGAAATAATATGAGTGTTTTCAAAACGAGCAATGAGTACGCGTCCTTCGTTATCAAATTCTGACAAGCCGAATTTTGTAATTTCATCGGGGTCGCTTTTGGAGTAAATAGCAACTCCCGAATAACCGGGTTTTTTTGCTGAACTAAAATAAGCAAAATAACCTTCAGGCGAGCGAAGCTCTTTTGAAAGCTGTTCAGGACGAGCTTTCGTTTCCTGCAAACAAAGGACATCGGGCTTTTCTTCGTGAAGCCAATCTAAAAAGCCTTTTTTTTCAATAGCACGAATTCCATTTACATTCCAAGAAATTATTGTTTTACTCATCATCAAACTCGCCTTCGTCAAGTACAGTTTTAAGAGTTTGACTTAGCTTTTCAAAACGCTCTTTTTGCTTTTCGGTAAACTCATCAATATTGATATTTTCAAGAACCTTTTCAATTTCATTAATTTTTGATGCAAGACCTAACAATTCAGAAAAGCTTTCAAAGTTCAAGTCGTCTTCCTGAACATCTTTGAGATTTTCTACAACTTTTTTTGTTTCGCTTATAGCTGTCTCGTATTTGTCTAAAAGCTCATCGATCTTTATTTGTTCTTCTGTTTTCTTTTCGCAAGAAAAACTTAAGATAGTCAAAACCAACAATATAGATAAATAAATTTTTTTCATAAATTATCCTCATTTTTGATTATACTTAATTTTCAAAATCATTTCAACTAAACTTTTAATTTATAAACTGATTAAGACTTGTCCGTACTTTGCGAAAATAGCTCATCTCCTTGCTGTAGATGGGCAAGGAGGCTTAAACTAGCGAATGAGCTACAACGCTAATTTGGCAAAGTTGGGTTAGGAATTTTTGACGCACAAAAATTCCTAACCTTAAGCAAGCCGTAGAACAGCAATAAAACTCGCTGACAAAAAGAACAGAACGCAAGTTAAACGCTGATGCGTAAATTCATAAAAAGCAAAAAGCTTAACCTTTTGCAACCTACAATTATTCCACCCAAACATCGCTAATGTTTGGAAGTTTTGAAACTTTGTTTATAAAAGTAGTAGATGCAGGAATTTTAATTTGAGAGGAGGCTTTTAAAAGGTAAATCTTTCCTGCGTCTTTTGCGTGAATAAATAATTCGCAGTTGCCCGAGTTTTCGTTAAAAAAGCTAAAAAGGGAATTAAAATCTTGTTCTGTACCTGTGAGTGTTTCTAGCAGAATATGTACTTCCGAAATAGCTTTTTCTTTAACATCTTTTAAGGGAATAACTTTATCCACAAGAATCGAAGGTTCGCCGTGTTCCAAATCCACCTTGCCTTGGACAGCACAAATTGTTTCGGGCAAAGCTATACTTTTTAGCTTTTCCCAAATATTGGGGAAAAAAACAAGTTTTACAGAAGCGTCAGTGTCTTCAAAGCTTGCAAAGCACATTGTATTTCGGTTTTTTGTTTCAAAGGTGGAAACATTTGAGAGCATTCCTAAAACAGTGTAAGTTTTGTTTTTCTGAGCATTTTCAATTTTGTCTAATCGCAAATTGCTAACCTTTTTTGAAAGTTCGGCGTACTCTTCTAATGGATGCCCCGAAATATAAAAACCCATAAGTTCTTTTTCTCTTTTAAGTTTTTCTTTTAGCGACCAGTCGCCTGCTTGTTTGTAGTGAAAATATTCGCTACTTTCTTCATCATCACCAAAGAGACTACCCTGTCCAGAAAGGCGTTCCTCGTTTTGTTTGGAAACCGAAGCATAGGTTGCTTCAAGATTTAACAAAAGCGTTGGACGATTTTGATCTAAGCCGTCAAAACAACCTGTGTTAATTAGGATTTCGATAGCTTTTTTGCCAACAGTTTTTAAATCGACACGGGTTAAAAAGTTCATAAAAGAAGTAAACTTTCCATTTTTGTCTCGCTCGGTAACAATTGCCTTTGCCGCCCAAGAACCAAAATTTTTGATGCCTTCCAAGCCATAAACCACCGCTCCGTCTAAAACAGAAAAAAACTCTCTCGAATAATTTATATGAGGAGGCATAATTTTAACGCCGTCTTTTCGAGCAAGATTTACATATGCACGGAGTTTTTCATTTGTGTTAATTTCATTTGTTAAGTTTGCCGCCCAAAACTCAGGTAAAAAGTGTGCCTTTAAATAAGCCGTGCGATAAGCTAAAACCGCATAAGCTGCGGCGTGGCTTTTGTTAAAACCGTATTGCGAAAAAGGAATTAAAATTTCATAAATTTCACTCGCCTTTTCTTTTGAAAACCCCTTTTCAACTGCTCCCGCTACAAAGGTTTCCTTTTCCTTTGCCATCACATCAACCTTTTTTTTCGACATCGCTCGACGGAGCATATCTGCCTTGCCCAAACTATAACCTGCAATTTTTTGAGCAACTTGCATAACCTGTTCTTGGTAGACTATAACACCGTATGTTTCTTCAAGAATATCCTTCAAACAAGGATCAGGATACTCGATTTTTGACTTATCATTTTTAGATTCTATAAATTTATCAATATACTGCAAGGGTCCCGGTCGATACAAAGCATTCAAAGCAATTAAATCAGGAATGCTAGTAGGTTTACACCGTTTAAGAATATTTGCCATACCGTCACTTTCAAACTGGAAAACTGCAGCAGAGTTTCCGCTAGACAAAAGCTCAAAAGTAGCAGCATCATCTTCGGGAACTTTTTCTAAAGAAAAATTGCTGAACGCCCCTCCTCTGTGTCGCACCAGATTTTCACAATGCTTTATGAGGGTTAAAGTTTTTAAGCCTAAAAAGTCCATCTTTACTAAGCCACATTTTTCGATTCTTTCCATTGTGAATTGGGTTGCTACATCACCTGTTTTTGCATCTTTGTAAACAGGTACATAATCGGTAAGTTTTCCTTGTGCAATAACCACACCTGCCGCGTGAAGCCCCGTATGCCTTTTTGCACCTTCAAGTTTTAAAGCAATTTCAAAAAGCTCTTTGTACTGCGGGGTATTAGCCTGCTCTCGAACCGAAGGAATGTTTTCAATCATATCCTTTAGCGTTTTTAGCTTGGCATCAGGGTTAGTCGGTTTATCAGCGAGAGTTTTAAGAATAGCATTTACTTCAGCAAGAGGAATATCCAAAACGCGTCCCACATCTCTTAAAACAAGCTTTGGTTTTAAAGTTCCAAAAGTTATAATCTGCCCTACACTATCCTCCCCGTATTTTTCACGCACATAGGTAATAACTTCTTGCCTGCGTTCAAAACAAAAGTCAACATCAAAGTCGGGCATAGAAACTCGCTCAGGATTTAAAAACCTCTCAAAAAGAAGCCCATACTTAAAAGGGTCTATGTCTGTAATTTTTAAAGCATAAGCAACAAGGGAACCTGCACCAGAACCTCGCCCCGGACCCACAGGAATATCTTGACTTTTTGCCCAGTTTATAAAATCCCACACAATTAAAAAATAACCGACAAAATCCATTTCTTTAATAATGTTAAGCTCAAACCTCGCCCGCTCAATATGCTCGTCAGTAACCCCAGCTTCGCCATAGCGTTGTTTTAATCCCTCTGCTACCAAATAATCGATATATGCTTCTTTGTTTTCAAAACCTTCAGGTATTTGATAAATGGGAAGTAGCGGACCGGGCTCAGGAATTTTTACATTGCACTTTTCCGCAATACGCAAAGTATTTGTTATTGCTTCGGGCACATCGGAAAAAAGAGCTTGCATTTCATCACCACTTTTTAAATAAAACTCAGTGCCTTGAAAACGCATCCGGTTTTCATCTGTGCGAAGTTTTTTTGTACCTATGCAGACTAAAACATCGTGTGCAATATAATCTTCTTGTAAGCAATAATGTATATCGTTAGTTGCCACCAAAGGCAGACCTAACCTCTTTCCAATATCAACAATCATAGGGATAACTTTTTTTTGCTCACTCAACCCGTGATTTTGTAATTCCAAATAAAGATTATCCTTACCGAAAATTTTTCTATACCGTCTCAAAAAGTCTTCCGCCTCAGTTTGCTTTCCATTTAAAAGCAAAACAGGAAGCTTGCCTGCAAGACAGGCAGTTAAACAAATCAAACCTTCACTATATTTTTCTAAAAGCTCCTCATCAATTCGTGGCTTGTAATACATCCCTTCCAAATAACTTAAAGAGGAAAGTTGCATTAAGTTTAAATATCCTTTTTCGTTTTTTGCCAACAAAACTAAATGATAATATCGCCTGTTATTTTCGTCTTGAATTTTTTCTTTTCGTCCTGCAGTCGCCACATAAAACTCACAACCTAAAATCGGCTTGATTCCCGCGGCTTTACACTCCTCAGCAAAATCAATAACACCAAACATATTTCCGTGGTCAGTAATCGCCAAAGCGGGCTGCCCCAAAGCTTTTGCCCGAGCCACCAACTTCTTAGCCGAAGCCGCCCCATCCAAAAGTGAATTATCCGTGTGAACATGCAAGTGAACAAAATCAGTCATAATTTAAGTATAACATAAATAAAAAAAAAGGTTAAGTCTTGCCTTTTTAACTTTTATAAGACTTGTCCTTATTTTCTAAAAACGCTTATCCCTTCGTCTCGGATAACTCAGGGTTTTAAACTAGCGTTGAGCTACAACGCAAATCTGGCAAAGTTGGGACAAGGATTTTTGTTCAAAAATTCTTGTCCGTAAGCGAGCCAGAGCTACGCTCCTCGTTGTAGCATAAACTTTGTAAAAACTCAACATTAGAAAAACGCTTGTTTTTTTCGCTATGGACGGCGGGCGGTCGCAAACCTGCGTTGAACTACAACGCAAATCTGACTTCTTGACTAAATATTTTTTAAAGTTATAATTGGTTTTGGGGAAAGCTATGTGGAAAAATTTGGATGAGTGGTCTTCTTTTAAAAAATTGCAAGCAGTTGAAAAGTTAGAGTTAAAAAAAGTTTTAACGGCACAGCGAATTAAAAAGTTCGTTGTGGAGGCAGCTTGTGATTTTGTTTTTTTATTTGGAACAAAGTTGGTAGATGAAAAGATTTTATCTATTTTTCAGGAGTTGGCAGACGAGTCCTGTCTAATCCAAAAGTACAAAACTTTGCTTTCAGGCGAAGTTGTAAATTTGAGTGAAAAACGAATGGTGCTTCATCATTTAACGCGAGGGCAACTTGCGGGTGATGTTTATGATGGCGGAGTTAATAAGAGAGAGTTTTATAAAAACGAGCTTGCGAAAATTAAGGCTTTTGCTGCCGATGTACATTCTGGGAAAATTACAAATGCTCAAGGAAAAAAGTTTACAGATGTAGTGCAAATAGGGATTGGCGGTTCAGATTTGGGACCTAGAGCTTGTTATCTTGCGTTAAAAACTTGGGCAAAAAAACGCAAAAAGCAAAAAATGGAAGCACATTTTATTTCAAATGTTGACCCCGATGATGTTTTTAAAGTTATGGATAATTTAGGAGCGCGACTTGAGACAAGTCTTTTTATTTTGGTTTCAAAAAGTGGTACAACTCAAGAAACTCTTGCCAATGAAATGCTTGTAAAACAATATTTAAAAGAAATGGGGCTTGAACCATCTCAGCACATAATTACTGTAACAAGTGAAACAAGTCCTTTAGCAAAAAGTGCAACTTACAAAAAAGCTTTTTTTATGGATGACCACATTGGCGGGCGCTATTCGTCAACTTCGGTTTGTGGAGGGGTGGTGCTTTCGCTAAGCTTGGGTTTTGATACCTTTGAGGAATTTTTAGCTGGAGCACAGGCTTGTGACAATGAAGCTTTGAACGAGGATATTTTACAAAACCCAGCCTTGCTTGATGCTTTGATGGGCGTGTATGAAACTTCCTGTTTAGGTTTTCCAATGACGGCAGTTTTGCCATATAGTCAAGGACTTTCTCGCTTTCCTGCCCATTTGCAACAATTGGATATGGAGTCCAACGGCAAATCTGTAAATCGATTTGGGAAACCTGTAAATTATAAAACAGGTCCGATTGTCTTTGGCGAAAGTGGCACAAACGGGCAACATTCTTTTTATCAAAGTTTACATCAAGGAACTCATATTGTACCTTTGCAATTTATCGGTTTTGCAAAAAGCCAAGCCGAAAACGATGTGCAGTTGGACGGTTCAAGTAGTCAAACGAAGCTCAATGCAAATCTCATTGCTCAAATTATTGCGTTTGCAAAAGGTAAAACTGACAGCAATTTAAACAAAAATTTTGCAGGCGAACGCCCTTCAAGTTTGCTCTTTTGCAAAAAGGAACTTTCGCCGAAAGCTCTCGGTTATTTGTTGGCTTTTTTTGAAAACAAGATTATGTTTCAAGGCTTTTTGTGGAATCTAAATAGTTTTGATCAAGAGGGCGTTCAACTTGGAAAGGTTTTAACAAAAGAAATTTTAAGCGGGAATGCATCTAACGAAGCAAAAGCTTTTATAGATATTTGTAAATAAAATACTACCCAAAAGTCAATAAACTTTACAAAGATTTAACAAAGACTTTAATCCAATTTAACAATTGTAGTGTAAGATGGGTCAGTTTAGAAATCAATGGGAGGATTTTATGAACAAACTTAAGAAATTTATTTTCAGTGCCTGTGCACTGATGATTGCTTCTGTGGCGTTTGCATTAGGTGGAGCAGAAGATTCCAGTGCAAAAAACACAGCAGGTTCGGTACCGGGTGGAAAGCCGAAATATGTTTTTATGTTTATCGGGGACGGCATGAGTCACGTTCAGGCAAATGCTGCTCGAGTTTTTAAGGGAAATAATACTTCAGGGCAGGTAGCGGTTGCTAATTTAGCGTTTACTAGTTTTCCAACAAATGGTATTGCAACTACTCAGGACTCAACTTCATTTTGTCCCGACTCAGCTTCAACAGCTACTGCTTTTTCTTGTGGTGTAAAAACCCACTCAGGTGTAATTGGAAAAAAGGTAGACAAAACAAAGGATGCTAAAAACTTGTCAGAGTATTTTAAAGAACAAGGTTGGAAAATAGGAATTGTTTCTACGGTTACTTTAAACCATGCTACACCTGCAGCTTATTATGCTCATATTGAAAATCGTGGTCAATACTATGATATCGGTTTGCAGTTAGCTGATTCAGGTTATGATTATTTTGGTGGTGGCGCAATTAACAAACCTACTGACAGAAGTAAAGATAAAAAAAGTATTTATGAGGTTTTAAAAGAAAAGGGGTATACAGTTGCAAAAACAAAGGCTGAGTTTAATGCTCTTTCAAAAAATTCGGGTAAAATTTATGCTGAAAGCCCAGTTTTACAAGATTCTGGTTCAATGCCCTATGCTATCGATACTCCAAGTGATTCCTTGCGACTAAAAGACTTTGTAAAAAAAGGAATTGAAGTTTTAGAAAATGATAAAGGCTTTTTCTTTATGGTTGAAAGTGGAAAGATTGACTGGGCTTGTCACGCAAACGATGCTATGACAGTAATTCAAGAAGTTTTAGACTTTGATGAAAGTGTAAATCTTGCAATAGAATTTGCAAAAAAGCATCCAAAGGATACTTTGATTATTGTTACAGGAGACCACGAAACAGGTGGTTTGACAATCGGTCAAGCAACAATGGGTTATGACACAGCTTTTGATATTTTGAACAAACAAAAAATGAGCTTTGTAGCCTTTGACGAAAAACTTGCAAGCATGGTAAAAGCTAATCCTAACCTAAGCTTTAACCAAGTTATGAATGAAATTACAGCTAATTTTGGCTTATTGCCTCCTTCAGCTGGTGGAAAAGACAATCCACTTGTTTTAACTCAGTCAGAGTACAAAAAGTTGCAAGATGCTTTCAAAGAGTCAATGTTGCCATATGATGAGCAGAATAAAAGACTCGCTGATGATGATATTTATCGCTTGTACGGTGGATATAACCCCATTAGTGTTTCTGTAACTCATATCTTAAACAACAAGGCTGGAATTGGTTGGACTTCCTATTCTCACACAGGAACTCCAGTTGCAGTTCACGCTTACGGTGCAGGTGCTGAAGTCTTTGGTGGTTCATATGATAACACGGATGTTTTCTTTAAAACATTACAAGTTACAGGTGTTAAAAAATAGTTTTCGCTACTTCATAACGTAAGTAAGCTAAAAGAGCCACACGACAGTGCGGCTCTTTTTATTTTCAAATGGAGTAAATTGGAGTATTGATGATAAACTTAAAAAATATAAATAGAAAAGAACTTATAATTACGCTTTTTTTTATTTCAATGATTTTAATCTTATTTTTTGTGCCAACTGGTTTTCAAAAACAGTTATATGTAAATTCGGAAGGCATTAAAGCTAAGGTTTTGGAAGTGGACAATTCTCGACTTTATAAAACAGGCTTAATAACTCAAGGTGAGCAAACCGCTAAGCTAAAAATTTTAACGGGGTCTCACAAGGGTGAAATAGTGCAAGGTATGAATTTGTTTTCAGGTAAAATTTCAGAAGACAAGATTTATCAAAAAGGAGACCTTGTTTGGTCGATAATTGAACAAGATAAAGATAACAAAATAGTTTTTACAAATATTATTGATTACTATCGCATTGGAAAAGAAATTGTTTTGTTTTTATGTTTTTCTGTGTTTATTTTTATCGTTTCGGGTTTTACAGGTTTTCGAACAATTTTAAGTTTTATGTTTACGCTCCTTTGTATTTGGAAAATTATTATTCCATTTACTTTAAAAGGTTATCCGCCTCTTTTAATTTCTCTTGGAACGGGAAACTTAATTGCTATAAGTACGATTTTGTTGGTGGCAGGCTTTCAACGCTATTCGTATGTCGCTATTTTAAGTTCTTGTATTGCTTCGCTTTTTACAGGAGTTGTTGCTATTATTATGACGCATTATTTTAAAATAGATGGCTCAATAATGGAAGCAAGTGAGTCCATTTTGTACTCAGGTTTTTTACAACTTAACTTAACTCAGATTTTCCAAGGTAGTGTTTATCTCGCCTCAAGTGGTGCGATTTTAGACCTTTCTATTGACATTTCGGCGGCTTTAGAAGAAGTAGTTTTTCACACACCGCAAATTTCCCGAAAAAATTTATTCGCTTCTGGAATGCGAATCGGTAGGGCTGTAGTTGGTACTCAGACAACAACCCTGCTTTTAGCGTATATGGGAAGTTATCTTTCTATTATGATGGTTTTTATGGCACAAGGCACAAACTTTATAAACATTCTGACTAGTCAAAAAATCTCGTCGGAAATACTGCACACCTTTGTTGGTTGTATCGGTTTAGTTGCGGTTTCTCCACTAACTTCGTTAATGTTTACTTTGTCGCATAAGCCAAAAGAGGAGTAAAAATGCTAAGCTTACTTTTTTACGTTTTTGAAAATGAATAAATGGACAAATGACATTTTTAAAAGTATAAAATTATTAATAAGTTGAAACCTTATATTGTTGAAAATGTTTTACACTCAGAAGTTAAAAGGTTAGTAAATAGGGGTTTTTATGAAAAAATTTTATATTAAAATACTTAACTTTGTATTTTTTAGCTTGATGTTTTTTTCCTGTGCACCCGTTGCTCAAGTTATGATTTCGGGAACGGGCGAGGTTGTTTTAGATCTTTCTGTACAGCCGAGCGAAAATACTCAAGTTTTGGTTAAAAATACGGTCGGTGAAAATAGTTCTCTTTTCGATGAGCAACAAATTAAAGCAAATCTAAAAACTGAAAAAATTGAAACTCTAAAGTTCAAAACAGCTGACTCGTCATCAGTAGCAGGGACTTTTAAGATTCCTAAGGACAGGGTTCAAGCGTCAAATCTTTTTGAAATTGATTTGGAAAACAAAAAGGTTAAATGTCATATTAGCAAGAAAAGTCTTTCTGTTCTGATGAAAACTTTTCCAGATGATATAAAGGAATATTTGGAGCTTTTCGCTTCACCGATTACAACAGGGGAAAACTTAAGTTCTGCAGAATATGAGGCTTTGATACTGTCTGTATATGGTCCTAAAATTGCGAATGAGCTTAAAACTTCGTTTTTTAAGGTTATTGTTAATTGTCCGGGAGTTATCGAAAGTGTAAAGTCGGAGCCTGAGGGGCGAGTGCGTTATTTTGCAGGAAACAGTGCCACACTCACGATACCGCTTTCTTATATGCTTTCTTTAGAAAAACCTCTGTTGATAACAATATCGTATAAGTAGTTTAAAGCCCAAACGAAACAAGCTTTTGTTAAAGCCTTACTCGTTTGTAAAGTTTACGATTTTGAAATCTGCTATTTTTTCAAAACCTAAACGTTTGTAAAGTTTTTGGGCTTTGATATTTTTAACCTTTACAAAAAGCACAAGGGTTTTTGTTGTGGGAGTGAGAGTTTTTATAGCAAAACTCAAAACTCGCTCGGCAAATTTTTCCCCTCGCCATTCAGGTAGAGTAAAAACCCCACCAATTTGTTTGCAGTTTATGCCTCCTGCATTTGTGTGAGCCTTTGCTACTATTTTATTATTTAGCTCACACTTAAAAATAGTTTGTTCTTTTAGCATCGAAAGAAGATAGACCCTTGAAAAAAAATCGTTCGGAGTAGTATGTCCAAGTTCCTCTCGTTCGTAACCCGTTTGCAAAGGCAGAAGTTTTTCAAGGTCAACCCTTGTGCAAACATCACAGTTTACCTTGCACTCGCTGGGTAACGCTGCATCAAAGTTTGACCTAAAATTTTTTGTGTTAAGAAAGAGTAAAAAATATTCTGTGCTGGTTTTTATTTTATAAGTATAATTTTTTAGCAAAAACTTTTCTAAAACATTGTTAAAATTTTTTTCTCCCATAATAGACTTCACAAAAAATTTTTCAAAAAAGATTTCTGCACAAGCAAAAAATTTTTTTAAAACTTTTGTGTCAAATTTTGGAAAACAATGCAAAAAAGTTTTATGTCTATCTAGTGCACAAACTGCAAGGATGTTTTCCTTGTACAAAAAAACAAATGAAACACAAATTTTATTTTTTATATTTTTTTGTTCATTTTTTTTGAGGCTAAAATATTTTTGTTGTTTTAAAATTTCGTTTGTTAAATTGACACAAAGAGGTTCATATTTTTTTAAAAAGTGTAAAACTTGAAAAATATTTTCGCAAGATATTTTTTTTAATGAGTACATTTTAAAACTTCAAACGCTCCAGAGGTAATTTTCCTGTTGGCATAAATTCTCCACGAAGATATGCAAAGCTGGCTAAAAAAGAAAAATCAGAATAGTCATAAATTGCTAAAATAGTTTCTGCTTTTACATCATTCAAATAAACGGGACTTATTGCCGAAATTACAAAATATTTTTTGTTGGGAAAATTTTTTTGTAAAGCTTTAAAAGCTTCATTTGAAAATTTATCATAAATACAAAAAACTATTTTTTCATAATTGTAAAGCGAATAATATAGTTGAGAAATATTAACAGCCTTTGCATTTGGAAAATTTTTTTCTGCAAGTTGTAAAAAGTTAAAAAAATCTCCAACGAATAAAACTTTATCCTCACGAAAAATTTTAACACAAGACTCTTTGCTTTCGTTTGCAGATTTAATTGGCGTGATAGCCCTAGCTGCAAAAGATTGAAAAAAAGGATTAGCACCTACAATTGGAAATTTTTCGAAAATTTTATTTGGCTCAGGCAAAATATTTACCGAAGTTTCCGACTTAAAATAACAAAGCTTTTGTAAGATAATTTTTTCTGCACTTGCTTTAACCGTATTAAAAAACTTTGTATCGCTTTTCATTAAAGCTATATTATTCCGCCAAACGCTATCGCTTAAAGTAGGCGTGCTTGAAGATTCAATAATATTATTTCCCGCTTTTAAAGCAAGAGTTATTGCTTGTGAAAAATTTCCTGCATAGTTTAAAGCACTAAGCATCATCATATCGTCTGTAACAATCAAACCTGAAAACCCAAGCTTGTTTCGTAAAAGCTCGGTTAAAATATTATACGAAAAAGTTGCGGGTTCGTTTGTTTTCATAAATTGTGGAAAGTTCAAATGTCCCGACATTATAAATGGAACACCGCTTTCAATTAAAGCTCTAAACGGAACAAGCTCTCGTTCTAAAAAAGTTTTTTTTGAAATATTTATTCGTGGAAGATATCCGTGACTATCTAAGCTTGTGTCGCCATGTCCCGGGAAATGTTTGGCAGTACTTAAAACGCCAGCCGCACGCACCCCATTGGAAAAGGCAGTAACAAGTTTTGCAACATTTTCAGCATTGTCTCCAAAGGAACGAGAAACTATAACGGAAGAACCGTAGTTACTGTAGAGGTCAGCAGTAGGGGCAAAATTTAAATTGATACCTATTGTCGCCAATTCTTTAGAAATATAATATCCCGAATAAAAAGCGTCCATCGGAATTCCTGAAGCTCCACAAGCGAGGGCACTAGGCGTAATAGTTGTTAAGCCTCGAACATGTCGTACACGACCGCCTTCTTGGTCAGTTGCAACAAAAAGTGGAATGCTAAATCGCGACAAGAGTGCCCGAGTTTGTAAATCCAAGATGGACTGAGAAAGCAGTTTAGAGTCCGCCGTATTCCAGCCGAAAATTTTTATACCTCCCAAGCCCATATCAACCCAGTCTGCAACTCGTGCATTCGGACTCTGTCCCGCCCAACCAAACATAAAACATTGAGCTAACAGCTCCTCATTTGTCATAGCATCAACGATCTTTTTCGATAAGATTTCGGGTTCTTCATCGTCAAAAAAATTGGGTTCATTTTGATAGCTTGTCTTTTTTTTATTTAAAACTTCTTGGACATCAGGTGGTATTTTGTATAAAAAAATCTTTTCAGTATTTGTTTTAGTTTCGTAAAAAGGTCGAGTAGCATTTTCAGATGTAATATTTTCAAGTGAGCTGAAAAAAAAGTTTGCTTTCAAAATATATTTTTGTTCTTGAATCAAAAAAGTTTTATCGCAAACTTTGCTATTATTTTCGACATACTCAATATTCTTTTTTGCAAGCTTAGAATTACTAAAAAAATTAAAAAAGCTTGCAAGCCCTACAAAAAAAGCAAAACCCGCAAGCAAGATAGTAAAGCCTATATAAATGTTTTTACGCATTTCCATTCCACACAAAATTATCAGGACTATTTTCTTCTAAATAAATTTTTTTATAACGCTCAGAATCTTCGGGCGGTTCGTCATTAGGAAAATAAGTTAAATGCATAAACCACAAAACATCCTGCATATCAGCAAAATTTTCCGAACAAGAATACCTAAAATAAAGCTCCGCATCCTCCAAAATTTTTCGCCGTTCAGGGTCAGCCTTTGCATAGGGGTCGACACTTTCGCGAACATTACTTCTCACACCGCCATACCAAGCAATATCGATTTTAAGCAAAAAAAGTTCCCCAGTCTCGCCCTTTTTATAAACTTCATAAACCCCCGCCACAGCTGGAACCGCCGTAGAAATTATATATTTATCCGCCTCAATCAAAGGCGACCAGTTCACAGTATAATAAGCCGTATCTGCCCGTACAACCTTTTTAATAACATATTGCAACGCTTGCATAAAAAGAGTTTATCACAAATACTATTTTTTTTCAATTGGGTAAGATGTAACCTTTGTAAGACGAACCTTATTTTCGAAAATGCCACTCTCGCCACGGACGGCGAGCTAGTATTTTACTTTTGCGAGTTTTGAATTTTCCTTGCATTATAAATAGAAAATTCAAAACTCGTCCAGCTTAAAAAACACGGATATTTTTTAAAGTGAGCGTTAGGCACATTCAAAGTTGGTTTGCGTTTTTCAAAACGCAAACCAAAACAAAATTGTGGCGATAATTTACGCCACAATTTTGGTCGGAGCCGATAGGCGTAGCTTTGAATACGCCGATCGCTTTCAAATAGACGAGGTAGATGCTAGGAGCAAGACAAAAATAACCGCAGGCGTATCGCGATACGTTGAGGATTATTTTTGTTGAAGCGACAACGTAGATGCCCGTATATTTGGAAGCGGGAACGCCCAAAAATACAACTTCCTGCTCATATTAAAACCTTTATTTTTGATTTTTCAAATTATCCATTGACTAAAATTGATTTATGCTTTATAATAACGATTTATGAATGAAGTGTTAAAAACTTTGCTGGATAGAGGTTTTATCAAACAATGTACCGATCTCGAAAAACTTTCCAACTTAATGGACGAGAAAAAAATTACAATGTATATCGGTGCAGACCCGACGGGAAGTAGTTTGCATATTGGGCATATGGTGCCGATTTTTGCGTTGAAACATTTTGCTGATGCAGGACATAGAGCTGTTATTCTAATAGGTGGTGGCACTGGGCGAATCGGAGATCCATCTGGGAAAACGGAAATGCGAAAGGTTTTGTCTTATGAACAGATTGATGAAAATGTTAAAAATATAAAGGCACAACTTTCACAGTTTACGAGTGTGGATTTTGCTAATATACCAAATGTTACTTTTGCGAATAATAGCGAATGGCTTGCTGATTTGAATTTTATAGATTTTATGCGAGAGATAGGCTCGCAATTTTCGGTAAATAAAATGCTCACTTATGAAGCATATAAAAAACGAATGGAAACGGGGCTTTCTTTTTTAGAGTTTACTTATCAAATACTTCAAAGTTACGACTTTTTGACCTTGCACCAAAAATACGCTTGTGATTTACAAATCGGTGGAGACGACCAATGGGGAAATATTACTGCGGGCGTGGATTTGGTACGTCGAAAAACTGGGGACGAAGTATACGGTTTAACTTTTCCTCTTGTTACGAGGGCAGACGGTAAAAAGATGGGTAAGTCAGAGCAAGGGGCGATTTTCTTAGACCCGAAACTCACAAGCCCATACGACTTTTTTCAATACTTTCGCAACACTGATGACCGTGATGTAGAAAAGATGCTTTTAACTTTTACATTTTTGCCAATCGAAGAAATTAAAACGCTATGCCAAGGCAATATCAATGTCGCTAAAGAAAGACTTGCTACTGAGGTTACGGGGCTTGTGCACGGAAAAGCAGAAGCAAAAAAAGCCCTGCTTGCAGCGAAGGAAGCTTTTTACGGGAAGGGAAGTGGCGATGCAATGCCGAGTGTTAAAATTGCGAGTGCAGAATGCGGGGAAGGAATTTCTGTAATTGACCTATTCGTTAAAGCAAAACTATGTTCAAGCAAAAGCGAGGCTCGCCGTTTAATACAGCAAGGTGGAGCTTTTATAGACGATGAAAATATTGCAGACATAAAAACAATTCTTACGATACCAGAAAGCAAGGAACTTACTTTGCGAGCAGGTAAAAAAAGGTTTATGAAAGTGGTATTTGAGTAAGATTTTGCAAATATGTTATTTGTACCGAAAGCAAGAATTTTTTACAAAAACTGACGGGCTTATTACATTGAATCCCCTTGAAGAAAATTTTAAAATAGGTATAATTTAAGTATAAAAAATATAAATAATCTTAAATGATTTCGAGTTTTGAAAGAGGAGTATTATGAAAAGAGTTGTTACAATTCAAGACATTTCTTGCGTTGGGAAATGTTCACTCACAGTTGCTCTGCCGATTATTTCGGCACTTGGTGTGGAAACTGCAATTATACCAACAGCAGTGCTTTCCACGCATACGATGTTTAAAGGTTTTACCTTTCACGACTTAACCGCCGAGATTATACCAATTTGCGAACACTGGAAAAAAGAAGGCTTCAAGTTTGATGCAATTTACACGGGCTACCTTGGCTCATTTGAGCAAATCAATCTTATGAAAAAGCTATTTGCCGATTTCAAGGGCGAAAACACACTTTGCATTGTTGACCCTTGTATGGCAGATAACGGAGCCTTGTACACGGGCTTTACACAAGAATTTGCTTTTGAAATGGCAAACCTTGTAGGTATTGCCGATGTTACTATGCCAAATATTACTGAAGCTTCGTACCTTCTGGGTATTCCCTACAAAAAACCCGGCGAATACGATGAGACCTATATTAAAAACATACTTTTGGATTTGAGCAAATTAGGTGCAAAACAGGTTGTTCTTAAAGGTGTTGAATTTCACTCCGATCAAGACAATTTTAAAAATGTAAAGGGCAAAATCGGTATTGTATCGTACGACAGTAAAACGAAAACCTTTTCCAACTATTTTCACGAAAAGCAAGCAAAAAGTTTTCACGGCACAGGTGATATTTTTGCCAGCGTTTGTGTGGGCTGTCTAATGCAAAATGCAAGCTTACAACAAGCATATTCTATAGCAGCAGACTTTGTAGAAGCCACCATCAAGGAAACAGTTTCTCATCCAAAACACAACACTTACGGCGTTGACTTTGAAGCTGTTTTCCCACAACTTTTAAAAAGACTTGCAGAAATAAAAATAAAGTAAACGGGCGACTTTTTTGCGTTTCTAAATTTGACAGACGCAAAAAAACGGGCTGACAAAAAGCTCCGCACTGGCTCCGACCAAAAGTCGTGCTAAAATTGACGCACGACTTTTGTTTTTTGTTGTGTTTTGAAAAACACAACAAAACTTTTTGTATCCCTGTCGCGAACGCAAATGTGATTTTTTGGCGTTCGGTGCTTTTTATGATTAGCCAAAAAACGAAAACACGACTTCTTAAAACACCAAAAAATAAAACAATAATTTTCGGTTAATCTTTTGATCACTTTTTCTTACCCTTATTTTATAATTTTAATTTTTCAAAAATCGGTAAAACTATTGTTCTGTAAAAACTTCTATAAAATCTTTAATTATAAACTTTTTAAGAAAATGAAAATTTTGCCGATAAGTGAAACGGATTATTGGCTAAACTTATGATTAAAAAAATTTTTGCAAGCTTAATTTTTATTTTACTTTTATCAAATGCTTTTTCAGATACGATTCACATTATGAAAAAAGGCGAAACAATTTATTCGCTAAGCAAAAAGTACGGTGTTTCGATGTCAACGATTTTGGATTATAACGGAATTAAGGATGCAACAAAAATCGTCGTGGGGCAGAAAATAAAAATACCATCCACTTCAAGTTTAAGCCCAAAACAGCTTGCAACCCAAACTTACATTGTCGAAAAAGGCGATACAATTTATGGTATTGCAAAAATGTTTAATACAACACAGGCAGAAATTTTTTCACTTAATAATTTAAACGCAAAAAGCATTATACAAGTCGGTCAAAAACTTAAAGTTCCCGCCCAAGTTTCCGAAACAAAACCTAAATCAAAGCCACCGGTTACTCCTCCCGAAGATCTTCGCAAATATTCAGAAAAAAAAGCGAATACAAAAATTATGTGGCCTATTGCTTCAGAAAAAATTTCTTATCTGGACGATAAAACTTCAGGCGTTGTTTTAGAAGGGCAGGGAGCAGATGCGGTGAAGGCTATTGCCAGCGGAACAGTAGTTTCCAGCGGTCCCTATCGTGGTTACGCTAATGTTGTTTTTGTAAAATCTAACAATAACTATATTTATGTTTATGCAGGCTTAAAAAATGTTGACATTAAGGTTGGAACAAAGGTTGGTGTTGGAGCTAAACTTGGCAACCTCCCCGAAAAAGCCTTGCTTACTCAGTCAAAACTTTATTTTATGGTCTACAAAAAAAACACCAGCATTGACCCCGCCTTAGCCCCGCGAGGTTTTTAACTTGCGAAAAGCTTTAATAGTTTAATAATTATAAGACTATCCAAATTCTATTAAAATATAAGACTGCCAAAAAACAAATACGCTTATCCTAAACCCTGTCTCTTACTTTTTAACGATAAGCTAAAACTTAAAAAACTAAACCTTTTTTTTTATTAGCCGAAATATAAGCAAATAGGAATAATTGGAGGCATTAATGTTATCTACAAACACACAAGTAAACACTTTATCTTATGTTGCGGCACAACAAGTTTCCGCAGGTGAACACTCGCATTTGCCCGTTTCTCCTAACCAATTTATTTACGCTCATTTTGAGCATGTTTCGGGCGTTCCATCTAATCGGGGTGGTGTTTCTATCAGCAAATTGCAAATATTAAATAGCCTGATTGATAATATTATCGAACAAAAATCTATTGCAAAAACAAAAAATTTAAACCTTGAGGAAATCAGCAAAGAGCAGTTTGACGAACTAATTAAAGAAGCTCAAGAAAAAATGCTAAAAGAAGACGCACTTGTTGGCGAAATCCCCTACTTGCAAAAAACTCTTGAAGTGGGAACCTTTCTCAATGTAAAAGCTTAGTTTATTTATTTGAACTGTCTTAAGCCAAAGATGCCTAATTTTTAAACTTGAAATTTTTGATAAAATTTGATATACTCCAATGATTTGTTTTGTTTCGCACAGGTTTGTAAAACTAGGCAAGATAAACTTTAGAAATAATAATTTTGGCTGTCAAAATAACACAGCCTAATTAACCTATTGAGTTTGCACTTGGAGTTTTGCTTTGTGCAAACTCACTTATCGTAAGGTACGCTAAGCGTACGAAAATTCGCCTCACTCGTGAACTTAAGGTTCACTCGTTTGACGAATTTATAGGAAGATTTATGAGTGATAAGAAAAACTTGATACAGCGACTTCTATTATTCGTCATAGCAGTTCCACTAATTTTGCTTTTACCCTTGTTGTATCATTTTAATTTTTTAATGCTTTTTTTAACTTGCTTTATTGTAATGTTAATTGCAACGCACGAAATGCATCGCTTACTTGTAAAAAAGTATAAAGTTTATAATTGGTTTTTTTTCGCCTTTTTGGTTTTTGTAAACTTTGTGCTTTTGTATTTTTTTAGTTTAATAAAAGTTTCGTTTAAATACTATTGTTTGGTTTTTTTGTTCCCATTTTTTTTCTTGGCAGTTGTGGAGCTTTTTATTTCTCAAAGCAAGGGGTGTGAAAAAAGTGTAGAACGAATTTTAACGGGAACTTTTATTTGTGTTTACCCACTTTGGTTTGGAAACTTTTTTTTGTTTTTAACGCAACTAAACAATCCTCGAATAATTGTTGCTATGTTTTTTATTTCGGTTATATGTTGTGACTCACTTGCTTGGTTTTTCGGAATGCTTTTTGGTAAAAATAATCGCGGACTTGTTAAAGCAAGCCCCAAAAAAAGTGTAGCAGGTTTTATTGGTTCTTTTATTTCTGCCATACTTTGTACAGCATTAGCAATTTATTTAGTTCCTAAATTTAAGACACAGTCTTATCTTAGAAGTTTTTTAATATTTCTTTTTACACATATTGCTGCGACCATTGGCGATTTGTTTGAGTCAATTTTAAAACGAGATATCGGCGTTAAAGACTCAGGTTCCGTGGTTATGGGAAGAGGTGGAATTTTGGATAGCATAGACGGAATGCTTTTTGCCGCTCCCACTTATTTTTTGCTTTGTGCTTGTTTGTTATAATATATGAAAAAAGTTTTAGTTTTAGGAGCAAGTGGCTCAATAGGAAAAAGTACCATTGACATAATAAAAAAATTTCCTGAGCACTTTACACTAGTAGGTTTTAGTGTCAACAAAAATATTGCCTTTGCTGAAACTCTTAAAGCTGAGTTCCCATCTGCAAAAGTTTTTATTGCATCACAAGAATTAAACTCAAGCCCCGAAAAATTTTATAAAAAAGCTTTAGAAAATTTTATTTGTGATTGTGGAGCAGAAATTGCTGTAAATGGAATTTCGGGAGCAGCGGGTTTGCAAGCTTCGCTACTTTGTCTTGATGCAAAAATTGATTTGGCTTTAGCAAATAAAGAAAGCATTGTTATGGCAGGAACTTTGTTAAAAGTGAAGGCAAAAAATTCGGGAGTAAAAATTATTCCTGTAGACTCAGAACACGCAGCAGTTTTTTCTTTGATAAATGCTTTTGGAAAAAATGCTTTGAGTAAAATTATTCTGACAGCTTCAGGTGGACCTTTTAGAAAGCTTAAACGAACTGAGCTGGAATGCGTTAGTCGTGAAGAAGCTCTAAACCATCCAACTTGGAAAATGGGTGGCAAAATTTCGATAGACAGTGCAACACTTGCAAATAAAGCTTTGGAAGTAATTGAGGCAGTCAAACTTTTTGATTTTCCGCCTGAGAATATAGTCGTAACTGTGCATCCTGAAAGTATAATTCATTCGATGATACAATTAAGCTCGGGCGAAATTTACGCACAAGCATCACCTCCAGATATGCGTTTCCCTATTTTACAAGCTTTGAAGTTTCCCACTCTTCCACCTGCATATTTAAAACCACTAGATTTTTCCAAAAGTTTTTCGCTAAATTTTGAACCACCTCGCATAAACGATTTTCCACTTTTGAAAATAGGCTTTGAAGTTGCAAAACTTGGTGGAAACTATCCCATCGCCTTTAATGCCGCAAATGAAATAGCAGTAGAAAAATTTTTGCAAGGTCGTTTGCAGTTTTTAGACATTGAAAAAATTGTAAAAAAAGTTTTAGAAAAAGATTGGAGTAAACATTCAAAAACTTTTGACGAAGTTTTTCAAACAGACTTAGAGGCAAGAAAATTAGCAGAAACAATTTTTATTAAGCAGTTTTAAAAACACAGAAGTTCACAAAAATTTGCGAGGTGTTTTATCAGCTAATATCCCTAGCCTAAGATTTTTAAATTTGCCCTTCTTGCAATTCCACTATATGCTTGAAGCTTTAATCTTTTGCCACTTTTTGTTAAAATTGTGCCGTCAAAAGCACCGTAAACTATATTATAACTTGAGCGTAAAATTTGGCGGTTCAAAACTGAAAAAGGAGTAAAAATTAAATCGATCATTCCTTCGGTGTCTTGAATATTCCATTTTTTTTCAATTCCGTAAGGCATTGTAATTTTTACTGGAGGTAGCGGAGTTATTTCACCACCATAAAAAACCAAATTATCGTTGTATTTGTAACTATCAGGGGCAACCGAAGAGTTTAACTGAAAAGAAAGAATTTTATCATCCTGCCTACCGAAAGCAGTCATAAAAATTCGTTTAGTAGTGTGTCCGCAATACGCTTTCCGATAATCATAAAAGCAAACGGACTCTTCAATAGGAAAAACAAAGTCCCTAAAATAATTTTCACTGAGCCAACCTGTAATAGGTGCAGTAAAATTATACGAAGCTTCACATCGCTTTGCAACAAAAAAAGGAATTACAGATGAAAGTTCCGCTACTTCGCTGTCCGTAAAGTCTATGTCAAAACGCGCCTCCAATGCAGGACGCCCTACAGAACCTACAAAGTCAATATCTGCGTGCATTGAGCCCTTGTTTAATCTAGAAAGCAATTTCGTATATCGCCACTTTGTTCGACAGGCTGTAATATTATAACCGAGTCTTTTGGGCATATGTATAAAACCCCTTGGCAAAAACTGCCGATAAGAGTTACGCTTTTTCGTAGCTTTATTCCAATACACAGTTTCCATTATTGTACACGACAAGCCCGAAAAAAAAGAAAGCTCACCAATTATTTGAGGGCTATGAAATAAAAGACGCACTATCGTAGTTACAGTTAAGTTCGTAATCCAAGTTGGAATTGGTAAATTACCATATGGGCGATATAATCCCTTAATTGCAAAATTTTCAAAACGCCCCGCAAAATTACCAAAATTGGAATTTCTGTTTTCAACAGGCGAAACGGGAGTGCTACTTAAAATTTGCCTAGTATATAATACGCTTTCAGCGTCATTGTTTTTACACATTACCATTCATTATATTACAAAACATAAAAAAACTCAAGTATAGCTTTAATTAGGTATTTTCTTTTTGGGCGTTCCCCTCGCTATCGCTCGGGTCGGGCTATTCGGGGCTGTCGGTACGAACGCACTAAAATGGCGTGCGTTCGTGTACAGCGAAAGCATTTTTGAAAAAATGCTTTCACTCCCCTACTATCCCTAACGCTCACTTTAGAAAAACATCCTTGTTTTTCTAAAGTGGACAAGTTTTTTTGCTCACAAAAAAACTCGCAAATGCTTTGTACTAACCCGACCTCCTTGTCGGGAGAAAAAACATCCTTGTTTTTTACGAAACTTACGCTTTAG
>JARGFC010000034.1:0-29149 GCA_038397925.1 Treponemataceae bacterium | reverse complement strand
GTTTACAACTAAACGATTGTCGGTTTTTACCAAAAGATCCAAGTGATAAGTTTCACCATTCGACATTTCACGGGTAAGCTCGGTGTTTAGAATATCCGCAGTTTTGATTGTGCCATAGCTTTGTGATAAAAACGCATTTAGAAAACTGATTAACGCTTTATTTCCTTTTTCGCCTTTTGTAAACATTAGCTTGAAAACCCAGTCAGTTTTTGGGTCAAGTAAATTGTCTAAACTCATAATAAAAACTCCTTTTTTTATAAGTTGTTCTATTACTAATATAGCTAATTATTTTGTTTTTTTTATGCATCTTTGAAAAAAAAGTTTAAAAAAAGTTTGGATTTTTTGGATTATGTAAAGATTTCAAATTGAAAAAACGTCCGTGTTTTTTCAATGTGGACGAGTTTTGCAACTTGATAAAACTGTGTGTTGCAAAATATCGCTGCTGCTTTATACTGACTCGCCGTCCGTGGCGAGAGAAAAAAATCTGTATTTTTTAAGATGAACGAGTTTTGAATTTTTTACAAAGTTTACACTCCAGCGAGGAGCGTAGCTCTGGTTTGCTTAAGCGGGAATTTTTTCTCCAAAAAATTCCCGTCCGACTTTGCCAGACTTGCGTTGTAGCTCATTCGTTAAGTTACAAACCGCTCGTCATCCAAAACGAGCGGATAAGCGTTTTTCGCAAAGTAAGGTTAGTCTTACAAATGTAAGATAGACAAAGTCAATTTCTCTTAGTCTTATAATTTTTTGAAAAATGGGTTATAATAGAAAATATTTTGAGAAAATGTCATGAAAGAAAAAAAATATATTAACGCACCTTTAATTGTAATTGCGGGGAAGCCGAATGTTGGCAAGTCAACTTTGTTTAATCGTTTGGTTGCAAAGCGTCGAAGTATTACCGACAAAACTGCAGGGGTGACACGCGACCTAATTGGCGAAACTGTTTTGCTAAAGGGAAAGCCTGTGCGACTTGTGGACTCGGGCGGGTTCAAGTTGACAAAGGCAAAGGATGCGAATGAGGAAGTACTTACAAAGCTGACGATAGAAAAGACTTTGAGTTCTTTGGAAAATGCTGACCGTATTTTGCTTTTGCTTGATGCAAGTTCACACACGCCTGAGGATGAGGAGTTTGTACATTTTTTGAGGCGATATTGGGACAAGGTTTTGGTAGCCGTAAATAAAACTGAGGGCGGTCGTGGACAAGCTGAAGCGTTTAATTATTTGAAATTAGGTGTTGACAAAATAAATTTTATCAGTGCAGAACACGGAGATAATATTGATGAGCTGATTGATAACTTACTTGAAGATTTGGATTTTTCGAAAGTGCAGGAAGTGGAAGAGGATGAAATTATTCGTCTTACGATTGTGGGAAAACCAAATACGGGAAAGTCAACTCTTTCGAATTATTTAACAAAGAGCTCCGCTTCAATTGTAAGTAATATTGCAGGAACAACTCGGGATGTTGTGTATGGAGAATTTAATTATAAAGGGAAAAAATTTGCACTTCAAGACACTGCGGGCATTCGTAAAAAAAACAAGGTAACTGAAGACATTGAATATTATTCTGTGGTGCGAGCGATTAAAAGTTTGGACACGGCTGATGTAGTTTTGCATTTAATAGATGTTGAAACTGGTTTAACTGATCAAGATAAAAAAATTTCGGTGCAAGCTGTTAATCGGGGGTTGCCTGTAATTTTTGTAATTAACAAATGGGATTTAACGAGTGGGGAAAAAGGTTCTTTTAGAGCTTATGAAAAAAACATTAAAATTATGTTTGGCAAAATGGATTACGCTCCAGTTTGTGCGATTTCTGCAACGGACGGAACAGGTGTAAATAATATGCTTAATTTAGTTTTGCAAGCTTACAAACAATATAGCACAAAATTAGAAACTTCAGCTTTGAATTTAGCTTTGAAAGATTGGCTTGCAAGTTATCCACCGCCGGGAAATAAATTTACATTCAAGTATTTTGTGCAGACGGATATTCGTCCTGTAAAGTTTTTAATTTTTACAAATCGTTTACAAAATGTTACGGAGCAGTATTTGCGATATTTACAAAATTGCATACGAAGGGATTTGGGGTTTTCGTTAATCCCGATACAACTTACTGTGCGGTCAAGTCGTACAAAGGACGAAAAAAAATTTGGTGGAACAAAAAAACGTTTGAAGCAAGCGGATAAAAAATAATGAAGAACGAAGTTATAAAGTTTTCTATCGGTGATGTTGAAAAACTTACAGGAATTAAACAACATATTTTGCGTTATTGGGAAGATAATATTCCTTTACTCAGTCCCGAAAAAGATGAATATGGTAGGCGGGTTTATTTTCAACGGGACTTGGACTTTGTTTTTCGTTTAAAATATTTAATCAACGAAAAAAAATTTACTGTTGAGGGAGCGGGGGCTGAACTTTTACGAGAATTAGAAAACGAACAAAGTACAGATGCTACTCAAATAATTTCAAAAATGAGAAATGAGTTAATAAATATTTTTTCGATTATCAGCAAAAATAATAAAACAAAAAATGAAAAAGAAAATGATGAAACACAAGATGAATAAACAAAATAATTTTAAAAATAAAAATCATTTACGAAAAACAAATAATTCAAAAAAAGAAAAGCTTTTTAGTTTTGATAAAAGATTTGAAAAAAACTTGAACAAAGTACAAATTAGTTTGCTTTCAAGCATTCCTAAAATCTTAATGGATGTTTCCAAAATTAGTGAAAAGCATTTTGCACAAATTAAAAAAAATGTGTTTGATTTATTTAAACAACTGACAAGCGAGAGAAGTGAACGATACGTGAATTACTTAAACTCGGATGCTTTTGTTTTTGCTTATGCGTATTATTATTTGCCTTGGAATTCTTATAAACTAGTTAAATTATTTTTGCATTTGAGTTTGTCGGAACTGCTTGCAGAAAAAAATAAGGAAGACGAAAACAAAAGCGAGGAACTTATCTTTGCAGACTTTGGAGCAGGACCTTTGACAACGATGATTGCACTTTGGATTGCAGAACCAAAATTGCGAGCAAAAAAAATTACTTGGTACTGTTTTGATTTTTCGGCTAAGGTTTTAGACTTGGGAGAAAAAATTTTTAATGCTCTTGAAAATAAAAATAAAAAAAACGCAGGGAATTGGACAATTAAAAAAATCCAAACTTCTTTTGGCTCAAATCAAAGCGAAGAAACAATTGGGGAAAGTGTAAAGTTGGATTTTTATTTTTCTTGTAATATGTTTAACGAATTTATAAATCCTAATAGTGAAAAATTTTTAGATGAGATTTTTTTTGCATCTCAAACTATAAAAAACTATCTCAGCGAAAACACACTTGCTTTAATTGTCGAACCGGGAAATCCACAAGGCGGAAAAATTATTTCTAGTTTTCGTCAACAATTTTTACAAAATGACTTTGCTTTAATTTCGCCTTGTACTCATTCTGCATTTTGTCCTCTAGACGAAAACCTAGCTCGAATGTTTTTTGAAACTAAGCAGCAGGGAAAAAACTTTAAGAATAAAGATTTTAGTTTTGCAAGAGGTAAGTGGTGTCATTTTATTTTTTCAGCAAAAGAAAATATCGAAAGCTTAAATAAACTTTCTGAAAAGGTTAATCTTCCAAAAGAAAAAATGGCTCTGTCTTATTTATTAGTTTCAAAAAATGAAACTACGAGTTTAAACAATGACAAAAAAAATACTGATGTTTTGCAAGTACGAATTATTTCCGAGCTAATTAAATTGCGTAATGCATTTGGACGCTACGCTTGTAGCGAGTATGGCTTTTTGCTTTTACAAACCAAAAACAAAAATACGCTCAAAGGTTTTAATTCTGGCGACATTATAAAGTTGAATAAATCCCTTTTTAAAAAAACTGAAATTGACAGAAAAACAAAGACGAAAGTTGTGATAGTTTAAAACCCTAATCAGTTTTATGCAAGAAATTTAAAAGCGAAGGTTAAGTAGAATGTCGCAAGTGTTTTGCCAAGGGGTGCGTTAGGCACATTCAAAGTTGGTTTGTGTTTTTCAAACCGCAAATCAAAACAAAAATCCTAGAAAACGGCTTTGTGCAGTTTTATTTTCAAGGCGAGACAAACGAATATGTCTACCTCGCCGGAACCTTCAACAACTGGGATCCCTTTATGTACGAAATGCAAGAACTCCGCCCCGGCGAATATTTTTTAACCATACCCCTCCTTCCTGGTAAATGGGAGTATGCCTTTTTCGTAGGCACCACCCAGTTCAAAGACCCGACAAACCCAAAAACCGCTTTTAGCAAGGACGGAAAATGGGCATCGGTTATTGAAGTTAAGTGAAAAAGGGGAATGTCTTAAAGCCATGCCCTTTTTGATTTTTTTCTAACGTGACAGCTCTTTGACCTTTGCGGCAGCATCTTCATCGCCTGCTTGAGCAGCAAGTTTATACCATTTAAGAGCTTCGGTTTTATTTGCTTTTACACCAGCACCTTTTTCGTAGTGTAAACCGAGATTATACATTGCATTGGAGTTCCCACCCTCGGCTGCTTTCTTATACCATTTAACAGCTTCTGTGTAATTTTCTTTTAAGCCACCCAAACCATTAGCATAGTAATATCCCACAACGTTCATTGCATCGGCATCTCCAGCATCAGCAGCCTTTTTGAGCCACGTTAAAGCTGTTTTGTCATCCTTCTTTGCACCACCTAAACCATCCTTATGAAAAAGCCCGACAAAGTACATTGCAGATGCATAACCTGCATCGGCAGCTGTTTTAAAGTGCTTATAGGATTTTGTCAAGTCTTTATTCACCCCCGCGCCCATAAGATAACAAACTCCTAAATTTCTCTGGGCTTGTATACTTCCTTTGTCAGCAGCTTTTTGAAACCATCTTGCTGCTTCGGTGTGGTTTTGCTTTACTCCTACGCCATCGAAATAAATAGCCCCCATGTCGTTCATCGCAATCGGATGCCCGAGATCAGCAGCTTTTTTATACCATTTAAGAGCCTCTTTTCCATTTCCGACCATATGATATTCAGCACCCTTTTGGTAATAACCCTCACCGCCATCGGTTACTTCCTCTCCACCCGTAGCACTTTCAACCGTTTCACAACTACCTAACAACAAAATCGCCATCACGATAAAGGCGATAAACCGTAAAACCTTAAAATCTTTCATTTTACTTTCTCCTCTAGTTTAATTTACAGTATCCTACATAAACATCAAATCAAAATCAACTTTATGTAAAGCTTTTGTAAAGTTTTACAATTTTATTTTACAAGTTAAAACGACAGATTAAACAACTGATTAAACAACCTAAGAAAACCAAGCTTTCCTGTTTGAAGCTTTAATTATCTCCCCCCAAATTCCTTTCACTTCGCCTTTTTCTTCGATGATGGGCACCATGGACGTTTTAGGCTCGGGAACGCCCAAAAATTAAGTCTTTTATAAATATACCACTAGCAAAAAAAATGCATATTGGTACAATTAAGTTATATCAAATTACAGCACGGCAACGACCACAAAATTTTGATGAACAATATTAGAATGAAATGAGAGCATATTAAAAAATATGGTTGTGGAGAAGATAGAATGAGGCAATTATTTATCAAGCAAAAGGTTTTTAAGATTACGGATCATTATCCTGTTTTGGATGCGAACGGAAACAATGTGTATTTTGTGGATGAAAAGTTTCGGTTTTTTGGTAAAACAATTAATGTTACAAGGTCGGACGGTAGTCATGTGTTTACGATTGACAGAAAGTTGTTTAATTTTATGTATCGATTTAGGGCAACTTTTTATGACGGAAAACAAATTGTGTTGAAAAATAAATTTCGTTTTTTTCGAATGGGAATTGATGTTATTTCCAATGATTACAAATTGAGCTTAGAAGGAGATTTTTTCGCTCTTAATTTTGAAGTGTTTTCCAATGGAAACAAGGTCGGACATATTTACAAAAAGTGGCTGAGTTGGGGAGACTGTTTTACAATTGATGTAATTGATGATGAGTTTGAGGAAGAACTTTTAGCTTTGATGATTATGGTTGACTTTATACAAGACCAACAAAAAAAGTCAAATTGAAAATATACAAGCCTATAGATTGAATATTGAAAATGTTATTTGCATTGCTAATCAACTTTAAAAAAAGTGCAGTATGGTAACTTACTAAATGAAGTTTATCATTCGGAAAACTTAAAGGATACTTGGAATTATATAAATGATAATTATGAAAACTTTGTCAGTCAAGCATATTCTCCAACTAACGATACAATCCCCCCTTAACAAAATTCCTTTTATTTACAATCCCCCTTAACATATGAAGTTATTTTATTCGGTAAAATTGAAAATGCTCTTGACATTGAAACAAGCATAGCCTTCAAAAACTGAAGTTTCAAAGGCTACCCTGTTATAAGTCATACAGATTACATATCAATAGTAATATTTTTTAAAAATTGAGTTATATATTTAGGTGTTAAATTATCCTGTTTTGAAAGTAATGTTTCAATGTATTCGTTACTCCACAAAGGATGAACAAGAGCAAATCGTGTATAACCATCTTCTATCACAATAATTTCTCCCGCTTCTTGAATTTTTGCTTTTGGCTTTTCGGCTGTATATCCCTTAATACCGATACTAACAACATCTTTCCAATATCCATTTATATAGCTTGGCACGAAGTTTTCAGAACAACTAATCGCTGCGAGATCAAGCCCCAATCGCCAATTTAATATAGCGTGAACTCTTTGGTTATAATAGTCCCGTAAGCAATCATAACAAGAACAATCACATTTTGTTTTATGATTTTCATCAACTAATTGCTTATAGATTTCACCACCTTTTAAAAGAGGTTTTATAAATATTTCTTCTTTTTTCTCATCGGGAAGTGAACCTAAATAGTTTGTGTATCCCGCACCATTTTCTAATTTTTCAATTAAATAAATAGCTGGTCGTATTTCTGAATCAATTTCACTTTCACCCCTGCTCCTTAAAAAATAATCAATGGAAAGCTCATTTGCTTCTATGTCCAAATACCAAGCGACCGTTTTTCTTATTAAAGTTCCCCATGATAAAAAGGCACTACGAATTTCTCTACTTTGATGATTTTTATCATTAAAATCTGGTTTAACACAGATTTTGTCATTTTTTTGATTAGAAATTGCAGCTTGAAAAACACCTGTAACTTTTGGAGAAAGTAAAGCTATTCTTCGTTCAGTATTTTGTTGTAATCGAAAATCCGTTTCAACATGATCAGGAGAAATCCAGCAACTGTACCTATCTGACCATTGAATTCTAAATAAATCACCACCATTAGTATTTAATGTATTTACAATGCCGGTATGTGGGTGTTCATTATTGCCAACTAAAAGATTTGTTTCACTTACTTCTTTTAACTCTACCTCAGTTTTTTTACTATCGATAGAAACTTCACTTGTTTGGAGATTCCATTCAAATCTTCCGTTAAAATCATTTTCTTGTCTAAAATCAGTTCGAAACCCCTGGGGGTTTGCAACAGCTGTATATTCTGAAAATGTTGTACTGCATATTGGACATTCTATTTCATTATAGTTATTTCCGACAAATGCTGTGTAACCACAAGTTTTGCAATAAATAATTTTTCCATCAAAAAATTCTAATCCTGAGGTATTTATTATTCTACCCCTTGATGGTTTATATCCAATGAAACCAATTGATTTAAAAACTTTTTTATCTTTAATAATTTCAGCTCCAGGAGCAAAAGTTTGAATAGCCATATCTATTGGTCTATCAGTAGCATTTTCCGGATGCAAACTAGTAGGTTGCCTTTCATATAAATATCGAACTTGTGTAGGGAAACCAAACATTGGTAAAAGCCCCGCAGCAGCAAGTCTTTCACTTAATTGTGCTTGAATAAATTCTATGTGTTCTAGTTTTTCATCAATTTCGCTAATTAAATTTGTAGTTATATATCCAAATAATTTTTGTTTTAACTCTGAATGTATATATTTCTCATCAGCTAAAAATTTAATTATATCTTTAATCGTGTTGTGATTATGTTCTATCCAGCATTCAACATTTGGCTTATGTTCTATCCACTCGTCTACTGATCCAAATTCTCCATGAACAGCAGAATTGTCTTGTCTTATGCCACATGTCTTAAATGCAAGACGCAATACCTCTTTAACAATAAACCGTTTTAAAATGGTAGTACTTCGCAAATCAATATATGGATCGGAAGGAATACCTGCAACAATACGCTCCGGCTGATTATAATAAAATTGATCATGACTGTTTGTTTTAGCAACTGTAAGAGCTGCGGATAAAGGAGCTCCTCGTCGTCCAGCCCTTCCTACACGCTGCTGATAATTAAACCGTTGCGGTGGAACATTTCCGAGCATAACAGCAGAAAGTGAACCTATATCAACACCTGCTTCCATCGTTGTAGTTACACTCAATAAATCAATTTCTTCGGATAATCTATTTTCATTTTGCGTCATTAAGCCCATAAAATGACGCTGTCTTTGAGTAGCATTTTCAATATCAGTTTGTCCTGTCAACTCTTCACAATGTAGTCGTGTAATTGGGGCAGTTGATTTGGTTGGTGCATAATATTTTTCTTGCATTTCTTTTGTTAGAGTTGTTTTGTCACTTTCATCGATGAGTTTTTGGCAGAATGTACAGCGTTCTTGCTCCTTGTGCAAATCAACGGTACCACAACGAGAGCAAATAATAATCTCATCATCTGGATTTGCTTTTATAAATTCAAGCCCCCTACCTGTTAACCTATAGTCACCATATTCACAAATAACACCAAGTTCTACAAGTTGGTTAATAGTACTCCACAATATCGGAGCCAAATTTTCGTTTCTGCTTCTTGGTTCTCCTGTGATACTTGTATTGTATTTATATAAACGATTAGGAAGACCTTCTACACCATATTCTAATAGATCTTCGATTCTCCATGATTCACCGAAAATTCGCACAAATGAATCAGCATAAATTTGATTTATAGTTTGTGGCAATCCGATAACTTTAAAATAGCCCAGTGCTAGATTTTCAAATGTCCTTTTGTTGTTTCCGAATACTGTATTCAATACTTCAACAAAACATTTTGATTTTATTCTATCAGCAAAGTATCTTTTTTGTTCAGAGTCCCTAAAGAATCTATAGTTATCCCAATTAACACAATCTATCCATTTTTTATTTTGATTATTTTCGTTAAATGTTTGCAATGAAGGATATGGTCCTGCAGGGTTTATTCCTGCTTCTAGTAAATGCTTTTCAACATTTTCAATAATTTTTTCTACTGGTGTATTTTCTGATCTAAAAAATTCTTCGATTGTATTGAGGTCAACTTGATTTGCTACACCGTCTTGTTCATCACGAATTATTCTTCGTATATCATTTAAATATATATCGTTTGTAATCTCGTCTTGTATATAATGGGGAATCTCTCGGTATTGTTTATCCCCATTACGCATTTTTCTAAGCCAATCCTTGCATTCTGAATGACTTTCAAGAGATTTTAACACAGCTATTCGTAATGCATCTCTATAATGGTCAAGTTCAATACCTGCTGAAAGTTTTGCTGCGGCTTGTCTACTATCCGAAAAAAGGACTAATTTTGCTTCGTTATTTTTTTGTTTTAAAATAGACATCAACGCATCAGCAAGTACTTGGTTTACTTTTTGAATACCACCTGTATGTATGGAAAGTGGCTGTAGCGAATTTTTATTAGTTTGTCTAATATAAAAATTACAGTGTGGACATTCGCTAGGAAATTCGCTAAGTTCGTTGTTTTCTCTAGGATTCAGATAAACAAAAAATTCATTACCACTTCCGCGCTTTATTTCTCCCGTCGATTGATTAAAAGTACAGTTTCTCCACCTTTCATCATCAAAGTTTTCATCTTTATCTTTCTTATAAAGAATTATTTGATCTGGTTTTCCCTTATAATCAAATAGTGGCGTGGATTATTGCTTAATATATAGTTCTCTTCGTAACCTGCAAGATAGATTTCTCCACATTGACGGCATACAACAACTTCAAATATTTTAGCACCACATGCACATCTATTTTGTGGAGTTGCATACAGCTTTCCAAATTTTCTTTTTGAACTTTTAAATTTCTCATCAACTTGATTACAGTCTGGTGATGAACATATCCACAATTTATCAATATGCCTTGCAAAATAATGTACACGCATTGGATGAGCAAATGACCCGTTTGCTTCTTTTGTATTGTTTATTAAAAATAGTACAGCTTCAGTTAAATTAAGTTTGTTACTTTTTTCAGGAAATAATTTTTCTGCTATATATGAAACAGTTTTTGCATGGCTAGTTTCAGTATTGACAATTGATTTTACTCTATCAATTATATTTTCACGCATAACAAAATCACTTATTGAATTAAATCCTTGTGTCTTTAATATTTGTTCAATTTCGGAGATTTTATTTTCCGAAAGAGGAAATAATTCTGTAATTTGTTGACAAATTTCTGTAGGAAAAGGTTTATCAATACTGGCAATTATTTCTTTATCATCGTAGATGTGAACAAAGTTTTCATAAGGGCATCCAAAAAAATCTTCAATAAATTTTTCATTTTCTTTAGACACAGAAAGTGAAGCACTTGAACATAGAAATCTTATTTGCTTAGGTTTATTTTGAAGTCCAAGTCTATCAATTAAGACTTTAATCATATAAGCAACTTCAGTACCTGCTGTTCCACGGTATGAGTGCAACTCGTCAATTACAAGTGTAAAAACATGACTTTCATCTTCCTCAAGCCAATTTCGTGTTTTTTCAAAAACTCCTTCTTCTTGAGAACGCATAGTCATAATATTTAACATACTGTAGTTTGTAATTAAAATATCGGGAGGTGTTTCTATCATAGAATCACGAAATAACATTTCAGCAGGATCATCAGTACATGGGATTAAATAGGTTAGCTCCTTAATTCGTTCATCAGATGAGTTTTCAAGTTCATTCTTTAAGGCTTTCCAATTTCTTTCATATTTATGTCCTGCCTCTCGACTTCGTTCAGTGCGTCCTGTGTATCGACCAAAAAAAATTCTATTGTTTTTGCAATTTTTATCTAACCAGTTTTTTACATCAGCACTTCCAAGAGTTTTTCTAAGTCGTATCATTTGGTCTTCTACTAAAGCATTAAGTGGATATAAAATCATAGCACGCACCGCACGACTTCGATTATCGTTTCTGTTTATATCTTCACGTTTTTCCCAAGTTTTTGCTTCATGGATAAGATTTGCAATTAACGGAATCATAAAACACTCAGTCTTTCCTGAACCGGTTCCTGTTGTAACAATGAGATTTTTTTTATTTGCAAGAACTTCTACAACAGAATCAATTTGGTGTTTATATAATTTACGCTCTGATCCATCATCATTTTTTAATAATCCTAAATTAAGGAATTCTGCAATAGAAGGATCAAGCTTGTTTTCTACACAAACATCGTTTAAAGTTTTAAGTGGTTCATATTTTTTTATAAATTCGATAATAGGACTTTGCATAATAACTCCTTCTTGTTCATACAAAGCCCGTCTTTCATCTTGATATCCAGCACAAGGTAACGGAATACTTGTGTCGATATAATTCAAATACTTTTCCTTTAGCTGTTTGCCAATTTCTACTAAATTTTCCATACATAACTCCTATGTTATAATTTTTATACAATCTGAAAATATTCTTTTTAGTTCGCTGACCGCTTCTATTGGAACATTTTCAAATGTAATTTTAAAACTATTCATAAAATATTTTTTTTGCGTAATTTGTTCAGGCTTAAATAATAATAACGCTCTGCAAATTAGAATAGGCATTTCAGAATAATGCAAACACTGTAATTTATTTGAGTTTTTATAATATTTAAAAAGCGTTTCATCTTTAAATATACGAACATAAAGCCTTGCTATATTCATTGCATCTGGATCATTCATATAGAACGGTATCTTTTTTATATTTTTTTCTTTATCTAATAAATATGAAGGTTTCCATACTTCCTTATCGGTTTTATATATTCCTACATCGCGATTTGTAGAATTGAATTCCTCAGGCGTATATAAATTGTTAAGAATAAATCTTAATGCTATTATGTCAAGTTCTACTGTGTTATAATCTTCAATTTGTTTTTTTATTGAAGTGTAATTTTGTAAAAAAGACAGAGGCGAAAAAGTTGTTTCAAACGGAAATTGTTCGGGTGGAATTGTAATTGGATTTTTTAATTCAGGATTGATACAAAATAATAAATGTGAGGATTCTTGACTCCTACAAACTTCTACAATACCCGTTCTCAATAAAGGTACAAAAATGCAAAAATCAAGATGTTTTATGTCTGAAAACATTTCTTTCTCTTCTATGGGTAAAGAATCGATTAAATCATTGCAAGATTTTTTTATTTTTCGCCACCACATAAAATCATTTAATCGCATATATAATGCTAATTTTTTTTGAGTAGCAAGAATAACATCAGTGCGTTCAGTTTTCTCAGAAGTCACAATATTTCTCTATCCCCTCTGGATCTTCATCATAAATATTATCTGTCATTAAATCATCAGGACAAATATATCCTAACTCACCACTTGCTACAGAAGTATCAGTAAAATTTTTAGGCAAAGATATTTCTATTTTATCTTGGGGAGTTCCTAGTGCATACCATTTTCTAAAATACTCTTTGTGCAATTTTAATCCTATTGCTCTGTCGTTATCTGCATTATCATCTTGTGCAGATAAAATTGTTGCCATAATAGTTATGTTATTTGGGAATGGTATACAGCCACTTTCTAAAACTAAATACGGTTCGTCATCGTTGATTAGATTTAATAAAGGTCTAAGCCCACATTCTGGTTGTGTATTATTTATTCCGTCAAAAAGAATAATAAAATTTTTTGAGGGATTAGCTTTGGCTTCTTCAAAAACTTCCAATAAACCATGATTACAAAAATCACTAAAATGAAGCCAATCGTATTCAACATGCATAGTAAACACAACAGTATTTCTTAACGCCTTTGCAAAAAGATATGCGGCTGCACTATTTGGAATAAAACAAGCTTTATGTGAAAAAATTGTTTTTACTTGTGCACAATAATTAGAGATTTTTTCATTTTCAAAATTAAGATGCCTTTTCATAAAAGGAAGTATATGCTCATTTTCAAATTGTGAGAAAGGTTGTCCTTCTGCCTCAAATTCAAAGCGGGTTGGTTTTGTAAAATGTTCTTTAGTTGTATTTTTAGAGTTTTCAAAAAGTGGCACAGCGACACTAATTGTTGCAAGAATGCTATCGTAATTAGCTTTTATTGACTTTAGCTGATTTTCTTTTTTAATTATTTCGTCATTTAATGAGACTTTCCGTTCTTCCTTTTCTGCAATTTCTTTATTAAGTTTATCATTTTCATTTTGAAGACGCTCTGTATTTTGTTTTTGTTCTTCACTTTGTCTCCTAAATTCTTCACTTTGTCTCCTAAATTCTTCATAACATGAATGAATTTCTTCTCTGAAATCATCTTCATTCTTATCTATAATGTTAATAATTGATTCAAGATTAGCTGTAAAACTAGCAATCTTTGCATCAACTCTGTCAAATCTATGTGCATCAATGTCATCATTATTTGTACCGTTTTCAGGATTTTCCAATATGGTAGAGAGAATATTTCTATCTATATTTAGAAAATTTTCTATCCTGTTACTAAACCAATTTGTGAGTTGTTGGTCTGTCATAAAGTCAAGTTTGCAGTCAATTTCTAAATTGTTTCTTTCATCAAGCAAATACTTTTGTCCATCGCATTCAAAAATTGCTTCTGTGTTGATGTTATACTTAATTATTTCTGTTCCAATTGTCGAAATTATTGTGTTGTTTTGATACCTTAGTGGTCCATAAAGAATTGTAGGATCCTGATCCTCATATATATAGAAATTGCCTTTACAACTTTCCAATATTGTTGTATCAATCTTATTAGTTACTTCTTGTGGAGTAAGGTAACTGTTTTGTTCCATATTTAAAATACCATCACATTTCACAAGTTTTGGAAAGCTAACTCCTCTCGGTCTTGGTGTATGATACTCCATAATAAATACATCATGGTCATTATCATCTTGATTTTCTTTTTCACTCTGTTTTATTTCAAATTCAACAAAATAGGCATTCGAAAAGTCAGTATTATATTCAGAATAAAAGCATGGACAAAACACACAACCTTTAGGTTTGAACTGTTCTTTCGCATCAAAATCAGAAATTTTGTTATATTGTGTACCGTCTTTTTCTGCAATTATTTTTACACGCGCATGATTTCCTTTTGTGCCATCATTGTTTTTAATGATTTCTTTAACATGTCCTAAATACAGCATAAGATATTCCTTATATTTCTTGTAAATCTTTTTTTAAGAAAGTTTATACGATTGATAAATGGACGATTTGTATTTGTTTTATTGCATTTTTGCTTATTTTTATATGATGAAAATCCTATAATTTTGCTATTTTGGTTTTCAATATTTAAGGGCATATATCTATTATTGAGTCGGTGCCAACCAATGTAATCGAGTAATGGAGTATAATTCTGTAGCTTGGTTTCATCTATTTGTTCGACTTTTATTTTAATAGGCATAAAATCTGCATATTCAATATTTATTTCTTCTATATCTTTATCTTTACAAAAGTCTAGAGAACTTAATGGAATAGCATTTGACTTTACCTCAACTTTTTTATTGTTTATTCGTATATATTCAGGACGCAATTCATCATTAGAAAACTGAATTACAGGAAGTGCAAAACTAAAATAGCCATTCCACTTCTTTCTCAAACCACCTATAAGTTGTATTGGAGGCTTAATTTCTTTTTGAATGTTGAAATGTTCGAAAATACCTTCCCAATATTTTAAAACATAAATATGTATTTTTTTATCATCAATTTTTTTCGAATATTCTTTTACATATTTTGTCCCGAGTACATATTTTTTGCAGCTTTTATCCTTTGATATTATTATAATATACTCTTCTGTATTGAGTTCGTTTTTTCTGGCGAGTAAAAATAATCGTCATTATGTTTGATAAAAAATATTTTATTACTACCCGTAAAAAGATAAGGGTTTATTGTATTATACGCTTCTATTTTTTTTCCAGAGTCCTCGTCATAAAAAAGAATATCGTTTTCTAAAAGTTCTATAACTATTTTGGTTTGAGTATCTGTTGTTGCGATAACACTACTTTTGTTAGTTCTAGATCTGCCATCCCATATTTTATAAAAATTAAACACGGTGCGTTTATAGCATTCATCTTTTTCCGAAAAGTAATTTTCAAGTTTTTTGCAAAAAAGATCGTAGTGCATAGAAGTGTCATTTGGCATTAAATTTACTTCCTTAAATATGTCAGCATAACTTAATAACTCAGACATTGTTAAATCACGCGAACTTATTGGATACTGTACATAACGATATGCACCTTCCCGCCTATCAGGTAATATTAGCGTAAGATGATTGTCTTCGAAAAGTGTTTTAACTTTTTTCCACAACTCCTCTTGAAAGCAAAAATAATTGTCAAGTATTCCTTGATTATTAGCATCTTTGTATCTTGGATAGTTGTTTCTTATTTTATCATAATATCCATTATCATTAAACCTATCGATGGGGATATCGCCTGCAATTTTAACTTGATATGTAGCAATTGCTAACGCAATGTAGCTATTTTCAGTATATGTATCTAATTTTACGATTTTTTCTCTAACCGTATTTTCATCTAGCCCAGCAGATTCAGCAAAATGAGAAAACAAGTAATCATCTATTGATAATTTTAGTTCGCTATTTTCTTTATAATTATCTTTAAAATACTCAAGGATTGCTTTCCCGAATTGTTCGAGAATGTTATTCATACAATCTCCCGTTCAAAATTTTTCACGCAACAAAAGACTAAAAAATTCTAAGTTCCCAATGACATAATTATATCTCATTGAGAATTTGAAGTCAAATATACTGTAGTACATAGTTGCATTTGTTTTTTCTTTCGTGTTATAAACTCTCTTCGCCCTAGAATAATCTATCAATTATTTATTCCCCAAAAATCTGCGTCTATAGCAAGATTTATCCATTCACTTGGAGAATACTCTTTTCTACTTCCTTTTTCATCCACCCAAATAACAGATTCGATTTTATTAGTATGGATTATATTATCAGAATTTTGAGATGGCATATTGTTTTCTTCTAATTTAATAAACATTGCATCTCTAACATAACACTTTTCAATTTTATCTTCTTTTGTTTTAACTAAAACTATCATTTATGCCTCCTCTACAAAAGAACTTCTAATCGCTGCAACATATCCTTCATAAGTGCCTTTTATAATACCGATCTTTTTAATCTTTTCTTGAACTTTCTTGTTAGAAACCTTAAACGATTTAAGCCAATTAAAAAGAGTGTGAATTTTTTGATAATCATTTAAAATATCTCTAACTTCCCAATTTCCTATAACTTCATTCATCTTTATAGTATCTATAGGATAGTTGTCCAAAATCTTTTCGATTAAATTATCAAGGTTTTGATTAAAAATAGCCAACCCGTCGCTTTCAACAAGATGCATATAATCAGAAATACTATCTGCTACTGTTCCTTGCGAAACATCTAGAATAACTTGTGCTTTATCGACATTTTCAAGCACTATATTATTAAGAATCTTATTAATAAGATTTGTTATTTTTTCTGTCCATTTACGCCAGTCCCCATCTTTTTTTCTAATGGAGATGTAAAATTACAAGTGCCTGCACCCAATAAACCTAAAGTGTGTGCTCGTATAACATCTGCAAATTTATATTGAGTTATTCCTAATTGAACCATAGCCTTCAAAACTTCAAAAGTATATGAAATAGTTCGTCCAGTAATAAAGTTATAAACTTCGCCCTCACTATCAAATATATCATTAAACTCTGTATTTTGAAAGTCCAAAACCTCATTCATTGAAACAAACAATCTCAATAACCCTCTCTCTAAATTACGCCGAATAGATTCTTCCATTTTTGCAGTCAACTCAATTTCGGAAAACTCGGGTAAGTCTTTCGTTCTATTTTCTTCAGGTTGCAAAAATTCTTGCACAAGGGATATGGAGTCTTTAGGGTTAATGTTTATAATTACAAAACGGTTTAGAGTAGGTGCTTGTATATTGCATTGTAGAGGAATGTTTCCTTTATAATTTGCTGCAGACACTATCAAAGTATCGTCCGGTAAATAATTATTAGTACCTCCGACACGACGGTCAAAAATTAACTGTAACATAGCACCTTGAACATTTTCTGGTGCCTGTGATAACTCGTCGATAAACAATAAAGTTTTATGCCCTTCTTTGTGATTTTTGATAATTTCATCAAACCAATCGGGAGTGTAAGTTACTAGCTTTTTTTGTTCAACCTCATTAACCATATAACCTAAAATCTCTTCTGCTACCCGTTGAGTCCCAATAAGGGTTGTAACCTTATATCCATGTTCTTTAGCCCATAAACGCACGCCCGTTGTTTTAGCAATTCCCGGGTTCCCTAAAAACAACACAGGAATTTTCGATTTTTCTTGAATGGATAATGTTGTAAAAACCAAATCACGAATATTATTCTTGGAAATAGTATTCGTTACACCACTGTTAACTACTGCCATTTTGTACCTCTCATATATTTATTTTTTTTTGTTTTCATACTTTTTAGATGTAAACTAGTTTTGAATAAACTCGCAACTAATCAAAGTTTACAAAAAATGTTTTAAATTCTTTTGCCCATTTGTCTTTCAACCTCTTTGGTAAATAATTATCAAACAATTTATTTACTCCGTCAGTATTTTTTTGATTATAACCAATAACATATTTTTCACATTTTAGTTTTTCTCCTTCTTTAACCCATTCATCTAAAGAGTCATAAAGATCAGAAACTATAAATAATTTATCATTTCTATTTTTACAATAATTTTTTTTATTAATGTACTTTATGCCCTTACTTATAATTGTCCCACCACCTGTAGGAATATAATCCAATCGTTTACTTAAAATCAAATCTTCTCGAACATCAGTATCGCAGTAAATTATTCGGCTCCTTTTCAAATCTAATCCTTGAGTACATTGAATAATAGATGAAACAACTCTCTCGACCAATACAGTATCTACCGAACTTGATATATCTATTAAAAAACAAGCTTTTTGAGGTATCCACTTGGAACGCATATATCGTCTCGGAATAACAACATCACCAGAAAACTTGCGACGATTTGAATTATATAAAATATCCGACACCAGTCTTTTATTCTGTTTTCCTAAGCAAAGTTTTTCTAAAAGTTTTACAAACTCTTTTGAACTTTTTGTAAATTCAAAATCCAATTTAGAATATCTATCACTTTTAGTTCCTCTATTTTTTCGTCTTGAATTTTTATTAGTAGAAGTCGTATCCGTGTCCTTAGTTTTAACACCATCTTTATGAAGAGCATCTTTTATATCATCTAACAAGTCTTGATATTTATCTAAAATTTCTCCAGTAATTTTGCCATTATCCTGACTGCCATTATCCTGACTGCCATTATCTTGATCACCAATCTTTTGACCGTTAATCTTTTGCACTTCACCTATTTCTTGTTTTATATCTTTAACAACTTGCTCCATAGTTTTATCGAAATCTTGAACAAGTAAAAGCATATAAGTTATCCAATCTAATCGGGATAACCAACCTTTACTTCTCGGATGACAAAACTTGATTTGCCCTTCGTCCCCATAAATTCGACTGAAGCAAGTATTTCTAACTACATTAAAACAACGAAGTACCGATTTATATTCTTTACTTTCAACATCAGTATATTTTAAATTTCCGTTATCGTCAAAAGCGTTAACAACTTCTTGTAAATACATTAAAACAAAGGCTCTTGCACTTTGTTGGCTTGATAAAAGCCAATCCATCTTAACAAACAATTTAGAATTTATTTCCATATCCATAGCAATGTTAGAAAATTTATTAAATAATATATTTACAATTTGTTTTTTCTTTTCTGGATCATTACATAAAGATGGTTCAAAAAACTTAGTCATTTTAGTATTCCAAATTTTATTAAGTTCTTCTTCAAATTGTTTTTTATAAAGCTCCATACCTTGAAGATGGTTATATAAAATATGCCCCTTTTCGTGAAGTTCTGCACATTCATAAACTTCGTCCTCTACAACATCATTGATATAAATTTTATAAAAATTTACACTAGGTCTTGTAACAAAAGCTATTTGAAAAGCTTTTTTTATATATTGTGAATCTCTAGGATAATAATCTATCTCTACAGAAGATAACCTTTTATTCACTTCTTCTAATACCTTTGTATATAAAGCAGAGAATAGATTGCTAATTGACGGAGAATAGACGGGATTTAGCGGGAAAAAGCGGGATTTACTGGGAAGTTTTTGTAATTGCAATTGCACACTGTGTAATTTTTTAGAGAGCTTTTAGCTCTCTTTTTTTATACGTGGAGCGTTTTTTAATCTGGGTTATATCATTTTTTGGTTTAATTTCTTGTAAAATATATTTGCAAGGAATTTTAGAATGAATATTAAGACTATGATTTTGACGCCGAATTCTTTTTCTCGTCCGTGTAAAAAGTTGCTTTCTGTTAAAGGAATTGTAATTCACTGGATCGGAAATGCAATGACTTCGGCATTGATGAATCGCAACTATTTTGAAGGATTAAAAAAACAACGAGCGTCGACTAATTCTCGTTATGCGTCGGCTCATTTTATAGTGGGGTTGGAAGGAGAAATTATCCAGTGTCTCCCAATAGACGAATGGGCATACCATGTTGGATCACGTCAATATACCGACATAGCTCTTAGAAACTTATCGAGTTATCCGAACAACTGTACATTAGGCATCGAAATGTGTCATCCTGATTGGTCTGGAAAGTTTAACAGTGAAACGCTAGAAAGTGCAATAAAGTTGACAGCAACTTTGTTAAAACAGTTTAATTTAACGCCTTATGATGTTTATCGTCATTACGATATAACATGGAAAAACTGTCCTCGATATTTTGTAGAAAATGATTCGGCATTTTTTGATTTTAGAAAAGAAGTTGAACGCTATTTGATAAAAATCAAATAGTCATTAGTTTTTGAGGAGGCTTTATGGAAGAAAAACCTAAAAAGGAAATTAAGATGCGAACCGTGAGTAACATCATGGCAGGTGTTGGTGTGCTGCTTGTTTTGGTTACGTTTATACTGAACGCTTGTGGAGTTACTCGGATTGACATAATGGACGCACTGAAAGTTGGTGGCTTTTGCAAGGGCGTTTTTTTACCTATTGATGCTTCAGTGTGGATTAACAATGTTTTTAAGGGGAAAAACGATGTTTAAAAAACTTAAAAATGTTGGGTTTTTAATATGGGCTGTAATAGCCTCGATGTTTGCGATTTTGGGGTATGTGCTTTTAAAACGAAAAGATAAAAAAAGTATAGATAATATTGAGAAGGAGGCTCAAAATGCAAAAGAAAAAACAAAGCAGGAAATTGAGAATACTCCTGCTGGTGAGCTTGTTAGTAATGCAACCAATGCCGGCGAACTGCACAAAGAACGAGAATCAATTACCGAACGGTTCCGGGCAGAAGTACGGAATCGACTTGAACAAAAATTACACGGGACAGGAAGTGCTGACTTTGATTGATATTATTATGGAGGAAGCTGAAAAAGCTATAACTGAAAGTTACAATGCAGGGTATAAGCAAGGCGTATTAGCTTATAAACCTGATATAGAATACTGGCGTATAAAAGCTTTGGGTTTTGAAACGGAATTAAAAAAAGCTAAAACAAAAAATTGGTTGTTTGGATTGGGCGGGGCAAGTATTGGATTTTTAGGAGGAATAGGTTTCGGCTTAGGTGTTAGAATAAGCTATTAAACTTAAAAAACTTATGGAAGTAGCAAAGTTTGTTTTTACTGCAATAGGAACATTTTTGTCTGTTTTTGGATTAAGTTTTAGCATTTTTCAATATTGGCGAAAAAGACAGGAAGAAAAATTTGAAAAACTTGAAATAAAAACAAAAGAATTTTTTATCCACGAAAAAGAAGCTCGTCAAGAAAGTATGCAAAGATTAGAAAAACGAATAGAAAACCTCGAAGAAACTCTTGTGCGATCTTTACAACAACGTATGAGTGGAATTGAAGGCGAGTTAAGAGGCATAAAGCCTGTTTTACAAGCCATACAAAATTGGTTTATAAATAATACAGGAAAATAATAAAAAGGAAGGCGTATGGAAAATATATTTTCACCGAATCAAAGAATAATTATATTACAGGGTTTAGAAAAGGATGCGGCAAGGACATTGTCAAATGAAATGTTACAAAGACTTTTGAAAAGCTATGGACATACGGTCAGCCTTAAAAATGTGAATAGCATTGTAAATTGGCTTGAGGTACGGGGCTTTGTGGAGGCTGAAAGACTGGAAGACAAGGCATTGGTTTTGGTAACGCTTACACGTCCCGGACTGGATGTGGCTTTAGGAAATGTCCGAGTTGACGGAATAGACGCACCGTTTGATTTATAAAAGCGGAGGTGTTTATGGGACAGAAAAGCTCTATCGACCGATTACCGGAAAACTTACGTAAAAAACTGATTGAGTTGTTGCAAGATCCAAGCGTTACTCAGCTTGAGATAGTGGATTTAATAAACGCTGAAGCAGGCGAAGCTCTTATATCAAAAAGTTCGCTTAATCGATATGCATTGCGAATGAAAAAGTTTGCGGAAAAAAATCGACAAGCCCGAGAAGTTGCCGAGGCTTATTTGGAAAAGTACGGAAGTGATACGCGTAACAGGCTGGGAAAGGTCGTTAATGAACAGGTTCGACTTGTTGCATTTGATTTAATTTCTGAAATTGAGGAGTTAAAAGAAAATCATAATGTTGACCCAAAGTTAATTACTGATGTTGTTTTTAAAGTTGCTCGCGGACTGAAAGATCTCGAACAGGCTGAAAAACTTAATGCAGAGCGAGAATACGAAATAAGGCAGGCAGTCCTTGCAGAAACAGCTGAAAAAGTAGAAAAAGTTGGAAAGAAAAAAGGTGTAAGTAAAGAGGCTTTAGAAACAATAGTGGCTGAAATATTCAGGATACAAAAATGACAATACAGGAAGCTCTTGAAAAAAATATATTACTTGACTATCAAAAAAAGTGGCTTATAGATAACAGCGAGGTTAAGCTTTGGGAAAAATCTCGTAGAATTGGAGCAAGTTATGTAGAAGCTCTTTATTCCGTATTACTTGCTGCTCTTTCGAGGTTAGATGGTGGTATGAGTTGTTATTATTTGTCTTATGCAAAAGAAATGACCCAACAATTTATTAATGACTGTGCTTTTTGGGCTAAACTACTTAATATCGCTTGTAGTGATATGGAAGAAGTTTTGTTGAAAGATGAAGACAAAGATATAACGGTCTACAAAATTCGGTTTGATTCTGGCTTTGAAATTTGGGGTTTGCCGTCTGTTCCTCGCTCACTTCGTTCAAAGCAAGGACATGTTGTCATAGACGAAGCTGCTTTTGTTGATGATTTAACAGAGCTTATGAAAGCTGCTTTAGCATTGCTTATGTGGGGTGGTTCGGTTTCAATTTTAAGCACTCATAACGGTGAAGATAATCCATTTAATGAACTTATAAAGGAAATCCATGAAGGAAAAAAGAATTATTCACACCATCGTACAACAATAAGCGATGCATTAGATGATGGATTATACAAACGAATTTGCGAAGTAAGTGGCAGAAAATGGAGTAAGGAAAAAGAAGTAAAATGGCTAGACGATTTAATTAAAAACTATGGCGAAGGTGCAGATGAGGAGCTATTTTGTAATCCAAGTATATCAGGTGCAAAATATTTTTCGAGGGCTCTTATCGACAGTGTAATTGAAAATGTGCCTGTGTTTCGATTTGCAGAAAATGATGCTTTTACTTTTGAAAGCGAATGGAAACGAGAGCGTAAAATAAATAAGTGGTTTAAGGAAATAAAACCGACGCTTTTGAGTACAGATAACGCAGTAGTTATGGGTGAGGACTTTGCTCGTTCGGGTGATTTGACAGTTATTTGGCTTGATGAAATTGTAAAGGAAGGGGAAACAAAGACTTTATGTGTGATAGAGCTACGAAACATACCTTTTGCTCAACAATGGCAAATGATAAAACTAATTGGAAACACACTTAAAAATTTTGAAGGAGCTGCTTTCGATAGTCGTGGAAATGGTCAAATGATAGCGGAGTATGCGGCACAAGAATGGGCAGGTTATGTTTATCAAGTAATGTTGACTCGTAAATGGTATGCTGAAAACTTTCCACAGTTAAAAAGCACTTTTGAGGATAAAAGCACCACTATTCCGACAGATTTCTTTATAAGAAATGATTTTTCTGCTGTAAAAATTGTTCAAGGAGTACCTCTCATAACTGAGCGTAGTGGTAGCACTGGGGATAAGCGACACGGCGATGCTTGTATTGCAAAAGTTATGGCTAATTTTGCAGAGCGACAAAGTTATGAGGCAAACTATCAGCCATACAAATATGAAAGTGTAAAAATAAAAAATAGATTCAACTCAAGAGGAATAGATATATGGGCGAATTGGAACGACTGAAGAATAATATAAGTACTAAAGAATTGACAGAACAGCGAGCAACGCCAGTTGCTAACTCTAATCGTGATCTTTGGTCAGGAGGTTTAGTTTCAGGATTGACTCCAGAAAGATTAGCTTCCGTGTTAGATGAGGTGCGAGGAGGTGGACTTCCTGCAAAATATTTAGAAATAGTTGGTGAGTTAGAAGAACGAGATGCCCATTATCGTTCGGTTTTATCTACAAGAAAACATGCTGTTGAAGGATTGGAGCTATATATAAAACCTACAAGCGATGAAAAACAGGATTTAGTTATCGCTGAAGCTGTAACAGAAGATATTTGCGAACATAAGGATATGTTGGATTTACGAAAAAACGCTCTTGACGCATTGGGCAAAGGGTTTAGTGTTAATGAAATATTGTGGGACACATCAGATAAAAGATGGAAACCAATTAAGTTTGAATTTTGCGATCCTCGCTGGTTTGTTTATGAAAAAGAAACAGGTGTATTGAAGTTACGAGATGCTTATGGTTTTGACTTGCATTCGTTACCCCCTTATAAATTTGTTGTTCATGAGCCAAATCTTTTAAGTGGGAAAAAAATAACAGGTGGGCTAAGTTTTACGGCTCTTTTTTATTGGCTTATTAAAACCTATGATGTTACAAGCTGGGCGGCTTTTGCTGACCGATTCGGTTATCCAGTACGATTGGGTAAGTATGGAAGAAAGGCTACCGATGCTGATATAGCCACTTTAAAACGGGCTGTTGCTGCAATAGGTGCCGATGTTGGGGCTGTCATACCTGATTCAATGCAAATAGAAATAATTGAAAGCAAAACGACATCAAGCAATGCTGATGTTTACGAAAAAATAGCCGAATGGGTAGACAAACAATTATCAAAGTTAGTGCTTGGGCAAACAGCAAGTGCAGAAGGAACGCCGGGAAGATTAGGGGATAGTAAAGTTCAGCAAGAAGTCAGGCAAGATATACTAAAAGCTGATATAAGACACCTAGAAAAAACTCTTAACAGAGACCTTGTTATACCATATGTAAATTTTAATTTTGGTTATCAAGAACGCTATCCAAAGATTAAAATAAAATATGTCGAGCCTAAAAATATAGAGCTGATAGTTGACTCTGTAACAAAGCTAGTACCACTGGGACTAAAAGTAAAAATGCAAGAAATGCACACTCTTTTAGGATTGACAACTCCGGATAAAGAGGACGAAGTTTTATCCCCACCAATGTATACAACAGAAATAAATAGAGCTGAAAATAAAAATATTGCATTAAATGCAAGTGAAGTTACAGACAGTGAAACTGATGAAGACTTTGAGGACACGGAAACATCAGATGGCTTTATTGAAATTACTGATGAAATCGCAGAGGTGCTGGAGAAGGCTGCCGATAAGGCAACGGATTTTAATAGCTTTGAAAAAGAGCTGGAAAGGCTTGTGATAGATTGGGAGCCGGACAAGATTGCTCGGACAATGGCGATTGCATTTTTTAAGGCTCGGGCAGACGGTTATAGCAACTTCGACAAGGAGGACTAATGAGCGATAAATTTATCCCAAAAGAAGCTCTTGATTATATAAAAAATAAAAATTTAAAAATTGGTTTTTCTTATAAAGATATATGGCATGAGGAGCATGCAACCGCTTTTACCGTTGCCAAAGCAATGCAGATAGACGTGCTTGACGATATAAAAAAAGCTGTTGAAAAGGCTATTGCTGAAGGACATTCTTTTGAACATTTTAAAAAAGATTTAAAACCACTTTTACAGCAAAAAGGTTGGTGGGGAAAAAAGAAAATGATAGATCCACTAACAGGGGATGAGGTGAATGCACAATTGGGAAGTGATAGAAGGCTTAAAATAATCCATAATACTAATTTGCGAGCCGCACAACAAAAGGCTCAGTACGAAGCAACAATGGCAAGCGATTTGCATCCGTATTTAATGTATCGAGTTGGGAATAGCAAAAAACATCGAGAACAGCATCTAGCATGGGATGGTCTTATTTTGCCGAAAGACGATCCGTGGTGGGCTAATCATTTACCACAGCGAGAATATAATTGTAAGTGTTATACGAGAGCAGTTACAGAAAATAGAAAAAGAAAATACGAAGCTGAAGGTATTCAAGTACCACGTAAATCAGATGGTTCTGGTGGTGGGATAATAAAAGTACAAACGAAAGCTCCTCCTGAAGAATATCGAACTTATTATAACGAACGAAAGGACACTATTGAACGTGTACCGAAAGGTGTACATCCTAGTTTTAATTGGTTTATTGGTCAAACAAGCCGTAATGCACCTGCTACGCATGAATGCATAAAAAAAGCCGTTAATAAAGTAACACCGAAACAGTTTGATGCAGTGGTTAAAACTCTTATGACAAACACAGCATCAAAACTTGAGCATGTTGATTTTATTGATAACGCAATAAAACGAAAACTCGATAAAAGATACATAACTTCTGTTGGTTTTTTTGATAGAAAAACTGTAAAAGAACTGGGCAAATTAGGAGTTGATATAGGCGAACATAATCTTATCATGCTTGAAGCCGGATTGATACAAAGCAAAAAATTTTCTGTTAGACACGTTGATATGGGAAATGCTCCGTCTAAATATGATTGGTATAATTTAATGGACTATCTTTTGGATGCTAGTATTTATTATGATGGTGAAAAACTTATTTATTTAGCCAAAAGAAGTGAGAGCAAGTATATGAAAATTGTTGTAGACATAAGTATGGAAAATAAAAGTCATAAAGGGGTTACTATGTTGCTTCCAAAAGTAGATACAATGTATGAGCTTGATCTCGCGACAGAAATCGACAGAGGCGTCAACGAATTCAAACGAATAACAACTACGATGAAAAAAATAAGATAAACAAAGGTGGTTGGAATCGAACCAACTGCCACAGAGACAAAATATCCACTGCCATCGCTCCCATACTTGGTTTCTTCCTTAGCTTATCTTATTTAATTAGATTATAGTACTTTTTATTTTTAAAATCAAGTAAAAAAAGTTTTTTTACAAAGGTTATTATACTTTTCGATTAAAAATTGTGTAATATTTAAATGACCCTGTTCGATTATGAATGGATATTGGATGTCTTTAGCTCTTGAGACTCGTCAAGAGCTTTTTTAAAAGACAGGAGGTTTTATGAAAAAGATTGTGCTTTTTGTTATGTTTGCTCTTATCATTGGCGGTGCAGTATGTATGAGTTATAGTACGGTTTGGGTGCTTGACGCAATTGGTGCAATGGCGATGCTTGCGGGGGCAGCTATTGGTACGATTAAAACAGTCAAAAGATTAGCAAAGCGGAAGCGTATTCTAGCTTTAATAGCTTTGTATCTGGCGGTCGTGCTTTTAATAATTGCAGGTTCGTTTCAGTTTTCGGGAACTATTTTAATTGCGATTTTAGGAACAAGTGCTTTAGTAGTTTTCGGGTTTTTGATAGGACGAGAATAATTTATCGCGGGCTGGATTTGCCCGCTTTTTAAGGGTAGAGTATGTTTTGTAAAAATATGAGTTTTGCCAATTGGCAAAACAATCAGAGTTTATATGAAGCTGAAGCTGATTATATGATAGATAAAGAGCGTATTAAAAACAAAGAATATCGCTTTTTATTTCGCTTTCTAAAAAGAGCTATTAGGTTCTTTTTGGTAAAAATTTTTTAAGTCAAATTTGCCATAGTATGTAAGAGGGTTCGCTTGAGGCAGGTTCGGGGACTTGACGAGCCTGCCTCTTTTTTTTATTATTTAAGGAACGACTCAAGCATTTTCTTTTATAGTTTTTTGGGCGTCTTTAATTATTTTCATTGCGGTTGACTTCCACCAGTCATCATAATCTGCACCTATTTTGCATCGTTCAAAACTTTCACGTAAAAAAGAATTAGCATATATAAAATAGTGTTCTTGAATCACACCCGGAAAATCTGTTATAAAATGCATAGCCAACTCTTCCCTGAACCTCACCTTTTCGTAAGCAGGGGTGTTTTTCCATTCTTTCTGCCGTTTTATTAACAATAATTTTATTTTAAACCAGTCTTGTTTTTGGGTATTGATAAATTCAACAAATGCTTTATTCATTTCTGGAATTATATTTTGAATGCCTAATTTTTTAAATGATTGAGTTCCTCTTGTGGTTCCTGTGATTTTGAAAACATCTTGACTTAAATAATTGTCGAAATCATCTAAATTGTTTGTAGCCAAGCTAATAGAAAAAGTTGTATGACATAGTCTGTAATAATACTTTTTTAGCCAATGATTTATAAATGAAATATAGTTTTGTTTATTGTATGATTCAGCAGCTTTCTTTTCATATTTGTTTGAGAGCTTACCAAAATCAGTATATGAATATTTACTGATGTCAATTTTGTCATCTTTGGCTGAATATATTTGTTTAAGTTTAGATGCGGATTCGGTCTCGGTTCCAGGTAAATATAATAAATACGAGCGTCCTTTTTTTATTCTAACCACATGTCCAAATCTATCAGCAAAATATAAGGCATAATAAATATCATCTTTAAGAACTGGTCGGTTGTATTCTTGTAATATGCCCCAGTTTGTTTGTTGAAAATCTTTTGTAATTTCAGATTGCAATATCCCATTATTGGCTCTAATTATTTGCAAAAGTGGTTGCAGTAGTTTTTTATAAAAAGGATCACGTAAAACAAATTCATCATACATACCTTGTAGTGACGGCATATATTTTTTATAATCCTTCTTAGGACACCTATTTTTTAATGTTTCAGTTGCTTGCATATAGAACACACGTGCTCCTAAAAAATCACCTTGACGTTCTGCAGCTAAGGCATTAAAAAGATAAGTAGGAATATCACCAGGAAAATCATATATATCATATTTTACCTGAACATCGTCGTCATTCTCATATATGTCAGAATAAGCATGTGCTTTGCCGTATTGTTTCTCATTTTGTATATTTTGTTTTTTTTTAATTTTTGCATATATCAAAAGTACAATTAAACTTATAACGATAAGACTTCCCGTTATGATAAGGAATATCTTATTTGTAACAACACTTATAATAATTGCTATAATAGCAAATAAACCAAAACCAGCTGAAGAACTTTTTTTATTTGCCATAATTTTTCTCCTTGTTATCAATAAAAATGTCTATGTATCCAACCAATTACTTTTCCGTGTACAGTCAGCATTTCAGTTGCTTGTTCGTAAGTTAAAATTTCGGGCGTTGGATAGCGTTTTGTGTTTTCGCTTGATATTATTATTTTTTTTTCAATAGGGCGATTTTCTAAACGCTTAATGCGTGTTACGCCGTTTATTGTTATAACATAAATACCATCGCCGTCTGTTTGCTTTGTATTAAAAATCACAAGGTCACCTGAAAATAAACCGATGTCGGTCATACTATCGCCTTTCACCTGAGTAATCCCACAATATGTTGGATTGACACCTCGAAGGATATTTTTAACAATTGGGATAAAAGCAACTATTTCACCAAGTTGCGTTGGTTCTTCGCCCTCTCCTGCAGAAGCTTTTTGAGAATAAAACGGTAGCAAAACTAAACAAGCAGGATCATGCTCATCTTCCACAGGAATACTAACAGGAACGGGCTTGCTGTATTTAAAAATAGTATAATTTTCAAGTTGACT
>JARGFC010000033.1:0-7395 GCA_038397925.1 Treponemataceae bacterium | reverse complement strand
TGTTCAAAACATCGGCGGTTTTTATTTCGCCGTAAGTGTCAGCCAAAAACGCATTTAGGAAACTAATTAACGCTTTGTTGCCTTTTTCGCCTTTTGTAAACATCAACTTAAAAACCCAATCAGTTTTGGGGTCAAGTAAATCATCTAAACTCATAATAAAACTCCTTTTTTTATAAGTTGTTCTATTACTAATAATAGTAAAAAAAATTTTAAATGCACACAAAATTTGAAAAAACATCCATATTTTTTTAATGTGGACGAGTTTTATTTTGCTTGTTGCAAAACGTCCGTGTTTTTTCAATGTGGTCGAGTTTTGTACTAGCTCGCGTTATCCGTAGCGAGAATTTACGCCCCAGCGAGGAGCGTAGCTCTGGCTTGCTTAAGCGGGAATTTTTTGGAGAAAAAATTCCCGCCCGACTTTGCCAGACTTGCGTTGTAGCTCACAGTTAGTTTGCTACCGCTCGTCATCCGAGAGCGGTCACCTTAAAAAAACATCCGTGTTTTTTTAAGTTGGTCGAGTTTTGAATTTTCTATTTATAATGCAAGGAAAATTCAAAACTCGCAAAAGCAAAGTACTAGCCCGCCGTCCGTGGCGGGAGTATGTTTTTCGAAAAGTAAGGACAAGTCGTACAAGTGTTAAAATTTGAATAACTTGAAAAAAATTTTAACCTGTGATAAACTGGAACAAGTATTCTTATCTTGAGGAGATTTTATGAATTTTCAAAAAATAAAAAGATTTTTGTTTGTGCCTTTGTTCGCGTCTTTTCTTTTGACGGGATGCTTTTCTACCCGAAATGAACTTGCAGGTCGGGGTTCTTTTAATGTTATAAGCGTTGAAGAAGAAGTCAAAATGGGGAGTGAGGCTTATGATAAGATTTTGGCAGAAGAAACCTTGTCGAAAGATCCCAAATATCTTGAACAGGTTAAACGGGTGAGTGCCCGTCTTGTTGCAGCAGTGGGTAATGATATGCCCCAAGCGGAATGGGCTTTTAATGTTATAGAGTCGGAGGAAATAAACGCCTTTGCCTTGCCGGGTGGAAAGGTGGCAATTTACACTGCTCTTTTGGAAATGTTGGATGATGATGAACTTGCCTTTGTTTTAGGACACGAAATTGCTCATGTAACTTTGCGTCACGGAAGTGAAAGAATGAGTAAACAAATGCTAGTACAGATTGGCGGTGCAGCAATTCAAATTTTGCTCAAGGGAAAATCTGAGCAAACTACAAAGGCTTTTTTAAGTGCTTATGGTGTGGGCTCGCAAGTTGGAATTTTACTGCCTTACTCTCGCGAAAACGAATATGAGGCGGATAGGTTTGGAGTAAAATACGCTGCAAAAGCGGGTTACCAGCCTGAAGCCACTCTCAAGACCTTGCGTAAATTTCAGTCACTGAATCAAGGTGCAAAGAAACCTGAGTTTTTGAGTACTCATCCACTTGACGAAAATAGAATACAAAAAGTGGAAGAGTTAATACAAGAAATGGAAGTAGCAAAATAAACTGCACAACTGTGTAGACTATGTAAAGTAAGTCGTACATTTTAACAAATTTACGACTTGGGCTTTTTTGCAAAAATCGCTTATCTCCTTGCTGTAGATGGGCAAGGAGTCGCAAACTAACAAATGAGCTAAAACGCAAATCAGGCAACGAAGGGGTTAGGAATTTTTGACGCACAAAAATTCCTAACCTTAAGCGAACCGTAGAACAGCAATAAAACTCGCTGGCAAAAAGAGCAGAACGCAAGTTAAACTCAGGTGCATAAACTTGTACAAAGCTCTAATTAAGCGTAAAAACTCAAGGCTAAGTTTTTAGGATAAGTTTTCCGCTTTGCAAAAAAAGCTCATCGTGAGTTTCAAACCTTCCGCCCATCCAAAGGTGGAAGGAAAAAGAATTGAACAAAAAAGCTTGAGTCTTATAAAGGCTAATAAATAATATCTAATTTGCCCTTGAGTTTATTTTATTTATCCTTACAATTGTGAATAATGATATTTATAAAAAAATATATCAAAAGCATTAAATTACAAAAGCTAATTTTTGGATTTGTGTTTGTCTTTTTGTTAAATGCCTGTACAAATGCAAATGAATTAAGTACAAGACTTTTAGAAATATCTAAGGCTAAAGATTTTCAAAAGCTTGAAAAACTCAAAACTTCAGAGCTTAAAAAAATAGTAAAACTACAAAATGGCGACCTTTATTATTTGGCATTACAAGCTGTAAAATGCGAAAAAGAGGAACTTGCAAAAAAATTTTTAAACTTTGCTACAAAAAATTATTTACCGCCTTATGATATAATTTCAGAAAATCTTCTTTTGGAAATTAGTTCTCTTGAGGAAAAAATTAAATTCCTAGAAGACAAAAACAAAAAAGAAAAAAACGAGCTAAAAAAACTTTCTAAGAAAAAAACACTTTCTGCTATAGAAACTGCAAAAATAGAAAAATTAAATGCAAGCTTAAAAAAAACTACTAACGAGCTTGACGCTCTTTTTTGTGAAGCCTTTATGTTTAATAAAATGTCTCAAAGTTTTGAAAGCTATTGTGCAGAAAATCAACTCGATAAAAAACTTATCTTGTCAATAGAAGAATATTTTTCTAAAAATAACAACAATGAAAAAATCAACGAAGTTTTTTTTAGTTTAAACCTCGCTCGCATTTTATCTAGCCAAAAAGAATATCACAAAAGTGCAGAAATAGTTCTAGAAGTTTTAAAACATCTTTTGAACGAGTCGCAAAAAACTTCACAAAACACTTTTGCATTTTTAACACGCCCAATAGTTTCCGACTTTGGAAAAGCACTTTTATATGGTTCTTCCGATTTTGCAATTAGTGCGGACATTCTTGCTTCAGTTTATGCAGCGTATTTTAGCTTTTGTAATAACGAGTTGTTAGCTGACACAAGCAATCTTGACAAAAATAAAAAAAGTGTTTTACACGCTTTAACCTTTTATTTAGCACGCCTTTACGAAAAACTAGACACAAATTTTTCAACGCAAGTTTTAACCTATTATGAACTTGCACAGGAGTTCGCACCCGTTCCCTCTGACTTTGATAATGCTCTTTGGTACGAATTAAAATTTTTGAGCAGGGACGAAAAAACATATCTTAAAAAAATGAAGGAAACTGCACATCTTTGGAAAAATCCATATTGGTATGAAGACTTAGTTTCAACTCTTTCTTTAAAATTTATTCAATCAAAAAACATTGAAAAACTACGCGAACTCCAAAACATAATTCAAACAACAGGCTTAAACGAAGAAAAAGCAAAGCTCGCTTACGCTATTGGAAGGCTTACAAACTCAAACACAGAAATTTTAAAAGCTTATGAAATAGAACAAAATAATTTTTATTACAAATTGATGTCGGGCTACTTTTTAAACAAAAGCCCAAACTTCAAATTTTCACGACAATACGCAAGAGATTCTTTCGAAGACCTTTCTTATGAAAACGCTATTCAAATTATCGAAGGCTTATTCCGCTATTCCTTTTACGAAGAAGTTTACCCACACATAAGAAAGTACGCCCAAATTATTTCAGTTAATGATGCTGAAAGATTCGCAAAACAACTTTCCGATGCAGGCTTTGTTCCCGAAAGTATGAGCTTAATTCAATTTGCTCTTAACTCAAAAGATGCAAAAATAACACCTGAAAGTTTACGCTTACTTTACCCGCGACCTTTTTACGAAATAGTAAATCGCTATGCAAAAGAATACGACATCCCTGAATATTTTCTTTATGCCTTAATTCGAGCTGAAAGCTATTTCCGTTCTGATGTTGTTTCGCATGCGGGAGCAGTCGGCTTAGCTCAACTAATGCCTTCCACCGCAAAAGATATTGCCCACTATTTTAAACTCAACTCTTACAAGCTAACCGACCCCGAAATAAATGTCCGCTTTGGAACTTACTATCTTTTCATTATGATTAAATCACGGGGCAGTTTAGTAAAGGGGTGCCAAGCCTATAATGCAGGTGGCGGAAATGTAAGACGCTGGACAAAACTTTATCCTAATATTAGCAACGACCTTTTTGTAGAGTCCACACCTTACGATGAAACACGCAATTATGCAAAACGAATATTGGAATATGCCTGCCATTATGCAAATCTTTATTATAATACTTCTTATGAAAAAGTTATAAAAGAATTTTTCAACTTTTAATCAATTAAAGAAAATTAACTAATTACAACTTTACAGTTTCAATCATATACCTAATACAATCACCTGAGCTATCCTGCTCTGTTTTTTCTATAACAAAAACGAGTCCTGTGTTTTGATTGTTGATTAAAACTCTTTTAATGTTTACATCTTTTACACCAGAGCGAAAATAATTTTTAGCTCCAACAGTGTAAGATTTTTTTGAGCCGTCAGGTAAAGTTACATCAAAGCTAATATAAAAAGCTGTATCCATACCTTTTTTACTTTTGTTAAGAACCACATTGTACTCATAATTAGTTTGAAAATCACGGAAATACAAGTTAGTATGATTTTTTGTTTTTTCGCTTTGAGCGTAAATAGGTCTTCCATCATTTTTAGAACTTATTTTATTTTTTGAAAGTGTGTATTCCGCTCGATTTTGCAAGGCTAAAAAAACAGACTTACTTTCTTTGTTTGCAGTCAAAGTCGATGGACTTGTTCTAAACACACCATTTTTTATGTATTCATTTTTTGCAACATCTACCACAAAAATATTTGCATACGAGCGATAAGTTTTATCCTGCATTCCATATTCGCCAAAAGCGTAAGTCATTCCATCATTTGAAAAACCTAAACTTACTAAATTAGCAACATCACCAGCAAACAAAACTGCCAATGTGAAAATAGAAAGCAAAGTTATGCTTATAATTTTTTTTATTTTCATTTTTATCTCCTTGCCATAAAAGCAAACAATTTTCAACACATAATTATACTTCATTTTCGGCTTAGCAAAAAATTACTTTAAACAAAAAATTTGCTTGATAAAAAACTTTTTCTATTCGGTAGAGTACCGCCCCTAACTTTTTTTAACTCATTTACAATAAACATCGCTTTTTCATCAATCTTTTCAAGGTCGGCAATTAGCTCATTTACGCCTTTACGATTAACCGAAAACATTAAAAGCTTCCGTTCACCTTTAAAACCCCTCGCTTCAACTTCGGTTACTCCTATTTTCTTTTCACGCACAAACTCCATTATGTTTTTCGCAGTCTCATTACTACAAATCACCTGAACTGCAACATAACCAAAAGCCAACCAAGCTTCTATCCACGAACCAATTACCACACCAAAACCAAAGCCGAAACCATAAGGCAGAGCTTTTAGAGGGTCAGCTCGCAAATCCGTCAAAACCGCCGAAGCAACAAAAAGCCAAAGAAAAATTTCAAACAACCCAATTACAAAGGCAATAGCCCGAAAATCCTTATTTACCAAAATAATTCGCAAAGTACTCAACGAAATTTCTAATATTTTAGAAAGCAAAATCACCACATAAACGTACCACTGCGTGCCCGTAAAAAAATCATAGATTAAATCCAAATTTAAAACCTCTCAAGTTTTATTCTAAACCCCATAATTTTAATAAATCTAATAAAAAAAATCAAGAATTTTCTTGCACTTACAAAATCCCTGCTTCCAAGGTTTTCATTCTGCCCACCAATCGCTGGAGCAAAAAAAATAAAAAACTCCTAACTTCGTTTTCCGCAAATCGACTCAAAACAATTTTACGAGAAACATTAGTCGGTTCATTTAAAACCGCCAATAAAAAACTCTGACTCTCAGGCGAAATAGAAATCAGATCTGCAGTATTTTCCACATTCCCAGCAAGACATCTTTCACAATAAAACTCATAATTCATCTTGTTAAAAAACGCTTTTTTTCCTGCATCATTCGCAACTAAAAACTCCAAACCACAAACTCCACAAGTTTTAACGGGAGGCAAAACCCCAGAAACATTTAACACCCGAACAAGAAAACGCAAAAGAGCAAACCGACACTCCTCGTCGGTACAAAGTGCAATACCGTCCAAAAAACCATTTACCAAAACAAAATTACAATTCCCGTGAAACTTAAACACAAGCTCACTAGCAAAACTCGCAGACCAAATTCGCACTAAACTTTTCGAAAGCCCTTCCCGCAAAGAAGTCGCCTGAAAATCCATCACCTTATAAGTTTGATTCACAGGATTAAAATAAAGCCAAACCCGCCCCGTCTGAAACTGCCTAAGCCCATAATTTTTTTTACTCTTTTTCAAACCATAAAACATCGCCGTAATCAGTTTTTCACCTTCACCCTCACGCCCGTCCACAAAAAAATTTACCAAAGCGTGCCCCTCCCCCACCTTTGAAATCTTTAATACAAGCCCTAGATATTCTAAATTCCTTTGCATATATTTTCCTTTTTAGTTTTTTCTTTTTGGGCGTTCCCGCTCGCAAATCTATATTTGCGAGCGGTCGGGCTATTCGTGGCTATCGGTACGAACGCACTAAAATATCGTGCGTTCGTGTACAGCGAAAGCATTTTTGAAAAAATGCTTTCGCTCCCCTACTATCCCTAACGCTCACCTTAAAAAAATGTCCATATTTTTTTAAGGTGGACGAGTTTTGCAACTTGACAAAATGAGGTTGCAAAACATCGCTATTGTTTTATTCTAGCTCGCCGTCCGTGGCGAGAGAAAAAATCATCCGTGTTTTTTGTTACTCGTCGAGTTTTGAATTTTCTATTATAATTTTTATGAAAATTTAAAACTCGCAAAAGCAAAAAACTTGCCCGACATCCGTGTCGGGAACGTTTTAAAAAACGTCCGTGTTTTTTTAAGTTGGACGAGTTTTGCAACTTGACAAAATGAGGTTGCAAAACATCGCTGTTGTTTTATTTCTAGCTCGCCGTCCGTGGCGAGAGAAAAAATCATCCGTGTTTTTTATTACTCGTCGAGTTTTGCAACCCTTTGAGAAATTCTATAAATCATCGATTTCTGACTCGGAAAGACCTGTTACCTCAGAAATATCGGCAATATCAAATCCTTTGTATTTCATTTTCCTAGCCGTTTCCAATTTGTTTTTATATGCTCCTTTTTGGATACCACGTGCTTCGCCTTGGCTTAAGCCTTCAAGTAATCCCTCCTTACGCCCCTTCGCTAAACCTTGATCTAAACCTTTTTCTATTCCGAGTTTTTCGCCTTCAAGTAAACCTTCTTTTCTCGCTTCTTCTCGTTCGCCTTGAACCATCAATTGATATTTATATTCTGAAAGCTCGCGGGCGATTTGTCTTTCTTCTTCAGTTACTGTAAGCAATACTTCATTTGCCATATTTACTCCCTCGTTCTTTTCACAAAGCGTTTTTAACGCTTTTGTTTTTACATCACTTTTGTAATTTCCTAAAAAGCGTATCCAAAAATCCTGTGCCGTGTAGTTAGCAATGTCCTTATCTAAAGT
>JARGFC010000032.1:0-9661 GCA_038397925.1 Treponemataceae bacterium | reverse complement strand
CGTTAGGCACATTCAAAGTTGGTTTGCGTTTTTCAAAACGCAAACCAAAACAAAATTGTGGCGATAATTTACGCCACAATTTTGGTCGGAGCCGAAGCGAGAGCTTTGAATACGCCGACCCGAACGATAGTGAGGGGAACGCCCAAATTTTTAATCTTACAAAAATTTTACACAAATTTTACACAAATTTTAAATAGGCTTTATAAAGGTATTATATCATATTGCAAATCTTATTAAGAAATAGGAGTTTTTATGAAAAAGAGATTTAGATTTTTGATTTTAATGCTTGCTTCTGTGGGCTTGATTTTTTCTAGCTGTGAAACAGTTGCAAGTTCGGTTCAACGAGAGGCGGGCAAAGAATATAGCTTGACCGTTTTACATGTGAACGACACTCACGGGGCTATTTTACCAAATGGTAAAAATCAAGGAGGTTTTTCTTATGCATCGTCTTATATAAAAGGCGAAAAAGCAAAATCGAAAAACACACTTATTCTACACGCAGGTGACCTTAACACTGGTTCGGCTCTTTCTAATATGTTTGATGCAGAACCCGATATAAAGGCATTTAACGAAATGGGCGTTGAGTTTGCTTGTCTCGGTAATCATGAGTTTGACGGTTCGTTAGATAAATTAAAGAAACAAATAAAACTTTCAAACTTTGAGTGGCTTTCTGCAAATATCAAAACAAAAAAAGGTCACTTTGTAAAGCCATATGCTATAAAAAATTACGAAGGTTTTAGAGTTGCTATTATTGGTTTGACTACAAATCGTACTCTCAGCATTGCAAGTCCTGATAAGAGTTTAACTTTTATAAACGAAATCGATGCTACAAAAGAAATGGTAAAAAAGGTACGCGAACAGGAAAAGGCAGATATTGTTATTGTTTTGGCTCACCTCGGAGATGTTGATGAAACAGCCGATCAAGTTACTTCTGTTAAACTGGCTCAAGCTGTACCCGACATAGATTTAATCGTTGACGGACATTCTCATACCTATATGGAAAGCCCTACAATTGTAAACGGTGTTCCAATTGTAAGTGCAAACGAACACGCAAAATATGTAGGTAAGGGTGTTCTTAAAATTGTTGATGGTAAAGTAAAGAATTTTGATTGGAAAGCGACTCCGATAATGAGTGATAAAATGGAAGCAGACCCTGCAATCGAGGAAATGCTTAAACCATATATTGCAAAAGCTGACGCAAGCCTAAAAGAAGTTGTTATGAAAACAACTGCCGAATTTGAGTTTGGTAAAAAATTAACTCGCTACAAGGAAATGCCTATAGGGAACTTTGTAGCCGATGGTATTGCAGCTTATGCACGCTCAGTGGGTAATAAAATCGATGGAGCTTTTACAAATGGTGGAGGCATTAGAGCGGCACTTCCAAAAGGTAATGTAACTCGCGAAGATATTTTAACAGTCTTACCTTTTGAAAACTATGTTTATGTAATCACATTAACAGGTAAAGAAGTCCAAGAGTTATTCGAATTTGTTGCAAGTATCAATCAAGGTAACGGAGCATTTGCTCAAGTTTCAAAAGAAATTCGTTACACAATAACCTATGACAAAGACGGAAAAGGATGTTTGAGTAATCTCACAATCGGGGGCAAGCCAGTCGACAAAAATAAAACTTACAAATTTGCAACTAACGATTATGTTGCAGGTGGTGGCGATGGTTATGTAATTCTTACAAAATCTAGCGACACTTATAATACTTCAATTCTACTCAGTACTGCTGTAATTGAATATGCAAATTCACTCGGACAAGGTGCAATTACACCAATGACCGACGGACGAATAAAGGTAGTTGGTGGAAAGCTCCCAGAATAAGCTTTGTAAAATTATAATGCCTAAATGGTAAAATGCAAAAAGGATAAATTTCACGAGTTTTTGCTTTGGCGGAAACTCGTGTTTTTTTTAAGCGTAAAGATGACTTTGGTGCAAAGGCATAGAATTGTAGTGTCTTTGTATAGCGTTTAACTTGCGTTCTGCACTTTTTGTTAAATAGACCTTATAGCGAGTTTCGTTGGTGTTCTACGGTTTGCTTAAGGTTAGGAATTTTTGTCTCAAAAATTCCTAACCCAACTTTGCCACTTCAGCGTTGTAACTCATTCGTTAGTTTAAGACCCTGAGTTCCAAAACTGAGCGGTCACCTTAAAAAAACGTCCTTGTTTTTTTAAGGTGGTCAAGTTTTGCAACCTTGAATATTTTGCTTGTTGCAAAACGTCGCTATTGTTTTATTTTAGCTCGCCGTCCGTGGCGGGAGTGTCGATTTTCGCAAAATAAATCCAAGTCTTACAAATGTTAAATTTCAAAAAAAGTCGCAAAAGCTTTGCAATAGTCTATCGTTCTTGTGGGCGAGCTGGAGTGAGCAAATGTATCCCATCAATACAACTAACCGCACTACAAAAAATCGGGTAGTAGTGGATTAAATTTTCTGAGCGAAAGAGCGGTTTCTAGGCAGGCGGAATTTATTTTTTCGCTTTGCTCCAAGTCGGCAATGGTGCGAGCAATTTTTAAGATTGCGTGACTTCCCCGTCCTGAAAGGGAGTTTTTTTCAAAATAGCTTGTAAAAATTTTTTCGGCTTCTCGGGTGAGTATGCAAATTTTGTTTACAAATTCAGCTTGGATGAGGGCATTCTTAAAGTAAAAAAAATTAGTCTCTTGCTCATTGTAATTTTGTTTTTGGTAGTAAAATTGATTTCGCTCTTTTGAAGTTTCATAGACCAATTTGACTCGTGAACGCATTTTTTCACTGGAGTTGGAGCTTTCGGCGAGAAGTTGGCTTGAGTTTGGTGGAGTAACAAAGAGCCTCAAGTCGATGCGGTCTAAAAGAGGAGCGGTTAATTTTTTCCAGTATCTGTCAACTACAAGTGGAGAACAAGTGCAAAATTTATCGCTACTTCCCAAGTTTCCGCAGTCGCAGGGGTTTAGAGCGAGCAAAAGCTGGAAACGGGCAGGATAGCGAGTGCGTTTTTCTGCACGGCTCAAACTAACAAAGCCAGTTTCAAGCGGTGCACGCAAGCTTTGCAAAACAGTTGCTTTGAATTGGGTAGCCTCGTCCAAAAATAAAACTCCGCCGTGTGCAAGGGAAATTTCCCCGGGCAAACACTTTCCCGCACCACCTATAATCCCTTCAAGACTTGCACTTTGGTGCGGCGTTCGAAAAGGCGGGCGGCGAATTAAAACTTCTTCGCAGGTACTGTCTAGCAAGCCTGCAATGCTATAAATACGCGTAAGCTCCTCGCTAGTTTTGAAATCAAGGTCGGGTAAAAGCTCGCCAAATTTTTTTAGGGCTAAACTTTTTCCGCATCCCGGTGGTCCATACGCTAATAAATTATGTCCGCCCGCCGCTGCAATTTCCAAAGCGTATAATAGTTGTTCTTGTCCTTTAACTTCACTATAATTACTTTTTACAGGCTCGCTCCAAAACACCTTAAAACTATTATTTTCGCCTGCTTTTTCGGAAAAAGGCATTTTACAAGAAATTGCCACATCGTTTAAGGTAGCAATTTTTTTTAAGCTTTCAAAAGCCTCATTTAATGTGTCCACACCAAAAACTTTGCAGTTTTTTGAAATCAAGGCTTCGTTTTTGTTTTCAGTTGGGACTATAAAATGTTTTATCCCCGCTTTTAAACCACAGGAAATTGCCGCTAAAACACCACTTACTTTTCGTACCCGCCCCGAAAGTTCCAGCTCACCGATAACAAGACAGGGCGGAGCCTTGTCCGCTGTAAGCTCCTCGTTTACGCTTAAAACAGCAAGAGCAATCGGCAAATCAAAACCGCTCCCTTCTTTTTTTTCGCTTGCCGGGCATAAATTTATCAAAATGCGAGAAAAAGGATATTCAAAGCCTGAGTTTTTTATTGCAACTCGTACTCGTTCTCGAGCCTCCTTTACTGCACCGCCGGGCAAGCCAACAATTTCGGTATTTGGCAAACCGCTTTTTAAGTCTGCTTCTACCTTGACCACACGTCCTTCATAACCAAACGACAAAAAACTAAATACTTCTACATTTTTCATAATAATCTCTCTACTATAAAGATAGCAAAAAAATTTATTTTTTTTGTCGTATTTTAAAAAAAAGTTTAAAAATTTGTAAAAAAGATTGATTTATTTTCAAATTTTAATAAATAGCTACAACTTTAGGCAAAGCCCAAAAAGAATTGTAGGCTGCAAGCCCCGAACTTTCTTCCCAAATTTTGCGATTAGCATAAGTTTTGGTTTTGCTTACTATTGAGCTTTCAGACAGCATTTGTGTTTGGGCTTGGAAGTCTCGTGAAAAAGCAATTCTTAGCCCGTCGATTTTTGCAAAAAACTCATTGGCTTTTTTTCCAGTGTTAAAAGGCAAGCCTACTGCCAAAGCAGTGTCCACAGGTATCCAGCCAATGCCTTCAATGTAAAACTCATTCCACCAATGAGCGTGAGTGTTTTGTGATATATCGAAAGCAACGCCTGAAACTTGCACACAAGGAACTCCAACGTATCGCATTAAAGCACAAAACAAAAGAGAAAGCTCGTAGGCATCTGCTTGTTTTTTGTTTATGCATTCTATCAAGTCAATGTTTGAATTGATAGGGCGTTTTACAGGGGCAAAGTTTTCGACAAGATAGTTAAAAATCTTTTTAGCATTATTATATGGATTTTTTGAATTAGCTGTAATTTTACTCGCTAAACTTTTTATTTCAGGAAAATACGCAGGAACTAGATTTTCCGATTTTGTATATTCTAAAATTTCGGGTTTTAAGTTTATATTTGCAGAAACATTATTTACATTTACACTTACATTCACATCGTATGTTTCTACACTTAAATTTTCTGAAATAACAATCTTACTTGTTTCATTTAAACTTTCAAAGCGATAAATATTACTTCCTTGAAAATTTTTGGCAAAAGCTTGTGGTTCTGTTGCTTGTAAAATTATGTTTTTTTGTGCATAAGTTTGGATAGGCTGTGGCAAAATAAGAAAAAGCGTATTTTCACTTGAACGGACTTTAAAATCCTGAGCGTTTGCAGCAAGCGATATTAAAATTGTCCGCTTATTCAAAAGCTCTTTTTTTCCAACTCTATTTGAAACAGTAAAGGGTAATAAATTACTTAGTCCTGCCTCCGTTGCGACAAGAACTCCCCCCGTACTTGCGGTTTCTGGTACGCAAACCACAATTTCATTATCTGTCCAGCTTACAAAATCAAAATTAGCTTCGCTACAAAAAGCTCCTTCGATTTCGTTTACTCGCTCAGGCAAAAAATTTTCACCTAGTGGCGTAAATACAACTGTGGAATTTTGTCTTGTTGTACCAAAGTTTTTTCCCTTTATTGTTATTTTTTCACCGATGACTCCACTATCCTTACTAATGGACATAATTTCAGGTAGAGATGTTAATAGCTGTTTTTGCAAAATTTGTGGCAACTCAGCCTTGTTTGTTAAAATTGTTTCTTGGGAGTTTAGATTTGCGTTTGAAACCTTGATAAGATTAGTTTTAAAATTTTTAGGGACTTTAAAAGTAATTTTTGTGTCCGTCCACATTATACATTGTGTCGAAGGAAAAAACTCATTTCCAAAGCGAAGCCCCTTTGCACTGTCAGGCAAGCCAAAGTTTTCGCCAACGATAGTTACCGTTTCATTTTCAGAAACAACAGTTGGCAAGATTGAGGTAACAACAGGCTTTTTAGAAAAAAAACCAAAAGCAAACCTCAACAAAAAAACAACTAAAACCGCAAAGGACAGAAAAACCACCACACGAAAAAGTGGTGACTTTTTAAGAGTATATGTAAACCAGTTCATTTATTCATTTGTATTTTTCGTTTCTATTGGATGTACTTGCTCGTTATCCAATTGCTGAAAAAAATCCTTGTATTGCTCAAGTGAAAAGGCATTTGCCGGCATATCAATTACAATAAAATTTGCATTTGGGTTTTCATCTGACATATAAAGTTTAAAAAAGCTACTCACCGCAGAATTAAGGTCTTTTTGCTTTTTTGTATTACTCGCGTTTTGGGCTTTGTTCGGTATATTTTGAAACACAGGAAATGCAAAACTCGGCGTTTGTGGCTGTTTAGATTTTGTAGCAAAAAATGTAAATGCAGGCAAAAATATCATTATCAAGGCAGCTGCTACAATAATAGGCACGGGCAAACGCACTGTTTTTTGCCAAAAAGATTTGTCAGTTGTTTCAAAATCTTTTTCAATCGCCTTTTTTGAATACAGTTTTGCATTAAGCTTTTTTAAAGACAAATTATAATCAAAATTTTCTACAACTTCACGCCCCATTCCACTTAGAACTTCGCTATACTTTTTATGCTTTTGATAATAAGCACTGCACTCCTCGCATTCAGCCAAGTGCGTTTTTAGCTTTTCATCCCAAGGAGATGGGAGCTGACCATCAATATACTCAGAAATTACAACTTTATCAGGACATATAGACATCTGACTCTCCTATCAACATAGCGAGCTTTTCTCTAGCTCTAAAAACTCTCACCTTAACGTTACCTTCAGTTATTCCTAATATACGACCTATTTCTTTATAATTTAAGTCGCCATATTCTTTTAACTGTAAAACAACTCTAAGTTTCTCAGGTAACAAGCCAACAGCCTTATTTACAATTTCCGCAGTTTCACTCTTTAACAGTACTTCTTCACCTGTAACAGGTTTTCGGGTTTCTTCCTTAAAAGCCTTTGCATACGCTTTTCGTTCCCTTGCCTTTCTTTTAACATAGTTTAAGGATGCATTTTTTACAACTCGTATCAACCAAAATTTTGCATCATTTATAGTGGGAAACTGCATTGTCTTTTCTACCATTTTTATAAAGCTATTATGGCATAGATCCTCTGCAATATCTTCACTACGTACAATGTTATAAGAAACCTTAAATAAAACAGGCATTATTTCACTGTAAATAGTATTAAAATCTTCATCTTTTGTCGCATCTAAGACTTCTACACTGTCTAACAAATCATCCTCCAAAAAGTTACATGCTTACGGTTAGCGTTATTTTATTAACGATATTTTAAGCTAAAGCTTTTTCCAAATAGTTCCCGTAGCCATATCCTCCAAAATTATTCCTTCTGCTTTGAGTTCATCTCGAATCTTGTCAGCTAAACCAAAGTTTTTATTTTTTTTCGCTTCGGCACGCTTTGCAATCAAGGCTTCAATTCTTTCGCTATCTACTTCCTCAACATCTTCAGTCATTGCACTTGAAATCGTTTCCAAAAATTTCAAACCCAAAACCTCGTCAAAAGCCTTAACTAAAATCAAACTATCTCGTGCCGAAAGTTCTTTATCTTTCAAAACTGCATTTAAAACCGAAAGTGCTTTTGGAGTAGAAATATCTTGTTTCAAACTATCGGTAAAATCTTCCAAATGCTGTTTTGCCTTTTTGTCACGAACTTTTTCTAATGTAGTTTTATATCCTAAATGTGGAGCTTTTTTTATACTTTCAAAGTCTGTTTTTTCGTTTTCATAAATGATTTTTTCGATTTTAGAAAGCAAGCTTTTTCGGGAATTTTTTGCCGTTTCCAAAGCTTCCCAAGAAAACTTTATTTGACTTCGATAATGCCCGCCTAAAAGAAGATATCGGTAGTCCATTGGGTCAAAACCTTTTTCAACTAAATTGTAAAGTATTAAAAAGTTCCCTTCAGACTTTGACATCTTTCCCTTGTCCAAAATCAAAAATTCGTTATGTAGCCAATAATTTACCCACTTTTTACCGGTAGCGCCTTCCGACTGAGCTATTTCGTTTGTATGATGAATCCGCACATGGTCTATTCCACCTGTGTGTATATCAATTTGTTCTCCTAGATATTTCATACTCATAGCCGAGCATTCAATATGCCAACCCGGATAGCCCCGTCCCCAAGGCGAATCCCAAAGTAGAGCGTGATTTTCAAATTTGCTATTTGTAAACCAAAGGACAAAATCGTGAGGATTTTTTTTGTTTTTATCAACCTCCACCCTTGCTCCAGCTTTTAAGTCGTCAAGCTTAAGCTGAGCCAAGTCCCCATACGAAGGAAAGGTCGAAATATCAAAATAAAGATTTCCGCCCGCAAAATAAGTATGCCCATTTGCTTCAATTTTTTTAATAAGCTCAATCATTTCAGGGATGTGATCAGTTGCTCTACAAATAACATCAGGCTTAGTTATATTTAAACGCTCGCAGTCAGAAAAAAAAGCACGCGAATAAAAGTCCGCAATTTCTAAAACAGACTTGCCACGCTCCTTTGCAGAACGCAACATCTTATCCTCGCCCCCGTCAGCATCATCGGTTAAATGCCCAACATCCGTTATATTCATAACCTGCTTTACATTATAACCTAAAAATTGCAAGCTACGATTCAAGCAATCTTGAAAAACATAAGCTCGCAAGTTTCCAATGTGCGCGTAATTATAAACTGTGGGTCCGCAACCATAAAACCCAACTGCCCCCGCTTTTAGAGGACGAAATTCTTGTAAGCTTGCACCTAATGTATTATATAGTTTTAACATAAAGCCCCTTTTTAACACGGCTGTTTAGGATTTTCACAAAACCACAAATACGGTTTTTAGAAATTCCTATTAGCTCATAATTCTACCATTATACTAAATTTTAAAAAAAATTCAAGGGCGGATTGGAAGTTCAACAAAGCATTGAAATAGCTCTTGAGTTTTTATAATTTAACCTTTGTAAGACCTGAGCGTGCTTTTCGAAAAACGCTTATCCGCTCACTATGGATGGGTGAGCGGTTTGTAACTTCGCGATGAGCTACAACGCAAAAATAGCAAAGTCGGGCGGGAATCTTTGTCACAAAAATTCCCGCTTAAGCAAGCCAGAGCTACGCTCCTCGCTGGAGCATAAACTCTCGCCACGGATGGCGGGCTGGTGAACAAAGCAACGGCGATGTTTTGCAACAAACAAAGTATTCAAGGTTGCAAAACTCGACCACCTTGAAAAATATGGACATTTTTTCAAGGTGAGATTTAATTTTTTTTCAAATTTTGTGTGCATTTTGGTTTTTTTTACTATTATTATAAATAGAACAACTTATAAAAAAAGGAGTTTTGTTATGAGTTTAGATAATTTACTTGACCCAAAAACTGATTGGGTTTTTAAATTGATGTTTACAAAAGGCGAAAAAGGAAACAAGGCTCTAATCAGTTTTCTAAATGCGTTTTTGGCTGACACTTACGGCACAATCAAAACTGTTGATATTTTAAACACAGAGTTGACCCGTGATATGCCAAATGGTGAAACTTACCATTTAGATCTTTTGGTAAAAACTGATAACCGTTTAGTTGTAAACATCGAAATGCAGCAGTTTTGGAAAACTGATTTTTCGCATAGGATACAAATGTATTTGCTTAGCGTTGGACATCGTTTTCTAAAAAAACATCCAAGACTGGACGAACCGCTATGTGCAATCAGTCTAACAGTTTTTGGGGAAAAAGTTCCAAAAACAGCAGAGTTGCCTAGAACATCAAAAGGCTCAATACTTCAATATCTTTATATTGACTTAAATAAGTTAATAGGTTACACTTTAGACAAGGACGTTGATAATTACACAGCACAAGATTTTTGGATACGCTTTTTAGGCAATTACAAAAGCGATGTAAAAACAAAAGCGTTAAAATCGCTTTGCGAAAAGAACGAAGGAGTAAATATGGCAAATGAAGTACTACTTACAGTCACC